>DAOVXI010000054.1 GCA_030636245.1 Deltaproteobacteria bacterium | reverse complement strand
CACGAGGATTTTCAGTGCCTGGCCTTATATGTCTGTTCTGTTATATTGAGTTATATTTAGTTGTCTTTGTTAGGAAAATGGCCTCCTGAGAAAGCAGGGTTGTTATGATCAGTTATGATGAGTTATGACTGTTTACTGTACAATCACTGTACAGTAGTGGGGTCAGGTCGGCGGGAGGTTTCAAACGCGGTTCTTTCGGCGGGGAAAGATATTTTACCGGTGGGCACAGCTCACCCTACAAGGCTTAACCAACAATTCAATTACTAACGGGTTATTATTAACCAAACTCCAAATATCATAAAAAAGATACAAGTAAGTCTCACAGACCATATATAAATCGTCCTTCGCAAAGGCGACATTTTGTGAAATCGTGCCAGTCTCGCTAGAGGTTCATTCCACCAGTTGCCTTTGTACAATTTCATCGACAAAGCAAGCCCTAACAGCGAACTGGCGATCAAAGCTACCCCCACCCATTCAGATTCATTCATAAATTATCCTATTGATATAAAATATTATTACTGAAATTTGCATTATAAAATTATTGAGCAGCACCTCTCATCTCTGCACGTATAATATCATATGTCAATATAACCAAATCAACAGGTACTGCATACTTCCCTTGCCCTACTACTGTCGTAACTACTGAAACAATAAGATCATAAACCTCCGCATCACCTTCCTGCCAACTTGTATAAGTTAATAATGTACTCCCAACACTAGCAACATTACCCAACTCTACTTGCCCCGATAAATCAGCAACTAATGCTACTAAATCAGCCTGCACCGAAGGGTCTTTATACCAATAGGTTCCTGTTAGGTCAATCCACCTATCCGAGACACTTACAAGATTATTACCATCGCAAATATAATACTTATCACCGATAGCCTTCAGAGTAGTTCCATCACCTAAGGTCATCGCATAATCCGTTGTGGCCAAACCTGATGGGTCGGTAAAGGTCCTCGGGTTGGAGAAAACATAGCCTCGTAGGGTGGGCCATTGCCCACCGATCAATATGCCGAACGAGTTCGGCATCACATCGCCCTACCCCCTATTTATCCACATATCCGGAAATACGTCAACGCACAAAAAAAGGACACAACCGCAAACGGATGTGCCCTCAATGAAAACTATCAATAAAATGGTGCCCGGGGACGGAATCGAACCGCCGACACGAGGATTTTCAGTCCTCTGCTCTACCGACTGAGCTACCCGGGCATGTGAATTGAAGAAAATATATTAAATTATATAAAGCTTTGCGTCAAGCTATTTTTATATGTTACTCAGCTCAAAGCATTAAAAGCTAAGACAATTGGAACAACCACGACTCTATCTCCACGTCCGTCTCTACCTCGAGATACTCTACCTTAAGCGTATCGCCTCTTGTTTTAACAATAACAAGTGTTGGCACGACCCGGCCGGCGCTATTCATAGAGTTAACCGTGGTCACGGTTACGACCACGCTACCTCCGGAATACTTTGAAACACCTGTGATGCGGCCTCGTGTTCTTATAACCTTCCAGTCATTGAAGCAGTCGTCGATAACATCGCGCGTTATCCTGCCGAGAAGAATGGAGGCAAGCTCCTTTGAACTTAAGAATCCGTCCGAAAATATTGTTGAGGTAGCGGAGCACTCCAAAAGAACCCCGCCATCGACATAATCACAGCTCTTGCCGTTTGCGGCCATCATAATAACCGGCTGACCTCCCGGTCCAAGCACATCGACCCTTATGCTATCCGGGGAGCTTGCAAGCACGACGGCCTTACTGCTTAGTGCTTTTTTACTCACATGAAGCTTTACCCTGGCCCTTAAAGTTACGGCATAGCTCTCTCCGTCGAAGACTACCTCCCCGTTGGGCCTTAAAACACCTGTGGCGCAGCCGGTCAAAACCAGCTGCGCCACAAAAATAATAACAAAGAAAGACCTTAGCGCCCTACTCTTTGAAGTAATGTCCTTAATTGCTCGATAGTTCCTTCCTAAGCTTTTCGAGTTTCTTCCTTATGTCGCCATTCTCAGGGGCAAGCTCGATCGCCTTTTCATACGACTGAAGAGCCTTTTTCTTATTGCTGCTCTTTTGGTACGCGTCGCCAAGATGCTCCACTACTATGGCGTCATCGGGCAGATGTTTGCTGGCCCTTTCAAGCTCCTGTATGGCACGCCTGAAGTCGCCTTTTTTATAATAGACCCATCCGAGGCTGTCTATGATATGGCCGCTGTCGGGCTGAACAATAAGAGCTCTTTTTATATACTGCTCTGCCTCGTCAAGCTTCATGCCCTTGTCAGCAAGGGTATAGCCAAGATAGTTAAGGGCACTGGCATGCTTTGGGTCTTTATCTATAACGTTTTGCATCTGCTCGACAAACTCATCAAACTTGCCGGCTTCTTCATAAAGTACACCGAGTATAAAACCAAGCTCAATATTATCCGGCTCTATTTCCGTAGCGTCCTTAATGGCTCTTATGGCCTCTTCATACATGCCGGCATCTTTATATAAAGCAACAAGTATCCTATAGAGCTCCAGATCCTCGCCCTTTATCTTTATGGCTTCCTTGATCTTCTCTCCCGCCTCAAGCGTACGTCCCTGCTCATCATAAACGATAGCAAGATGGATCTTGGCATCCACATAAGATTTGCTGTCAGGAGAAAGTTTCTTGAACTCGTTGGCCGCAAGTTCCCGCTCTCCCAGCTCCTCATATGTTGCTCCGAGGTAGTTAATAGCGAGTTCATTTTCGGGATCCGAGATCAGTACTTCCTTGAACTCATCAACGGCCTTTCCATACTCTTTCATCTCAAAGTATATAAGACCAAGGCGCAGCATTGCGTCGGTTCGTGTTGTCTCAATGTTCTTAAGTTTTGTGTACCAAAGAATAGCTTCCTTGAAGTTCTTTTGCTGGAGATTAAGTATACCAAGACGGTTTATAAGGTTAATGTTACCAGGAGAGTGCTTGGCGGCTTTTTCATAAACCTTTATCGCCTCATCTACTTTCTTGCTCATCTCATATATCTCGGCAAGCTCTATCCACGCAACAGGAAAGGACGGACTTAGCTCAAGGGCCGCACGGTAATACTCCACCGCCTTATCATAATGGAGCATGTCAGCCTCTATCTTCGCGAGATAATAGTAGCCCATGGTGGATTCGGGGCTTCTCTCTATAAAGTCCTTCAGCACAACAACGGCTTTTTCAGGCTCATCAATGCTTATATAAAGAGCGCCAAGCAGGATCGGAGCCTTATCACTCGTAGGGTCAATCCTTATCGCGGCCTCATACTCAACAATGGCTGATTTCTCATCTTTATGCAGGGCGTATATATCGCCTAGAAGCAATCTGGCAGAAAAATGATCGGGGTCAACCTCCCTTGCCTTCTCTAAAAGCTCCAGGGCAAGCGAAGAGTCACCTTGACGCAGGTACAAATGAGCTAACTCGGTAAAGAGTACCGCGCTCTCAGGGTCTATCTCCAGTGCAAGTTTATAATTCTGTATGGCCTCCGCAATATGTCCGTCTTTTTTTTGCATCTGAGCCATCATATAATGGTAGTATGCCTCCGCGTTCATGTCCCTTGAGCCGGAGTAACCGGCGTCTCCACCGGCAAGCGACTTATCAGAGCCATCAGAGCTGTCATCACCGGCATAAACCGGGAGGGCAAAAGACAGGCCGAGAACAACAGCCAGAGCAAAAACAATATATCTATCAATTATTTTTATCATTGAGGTACCTTGTTCTTTCGTTTGGACAAAAATAGCAAAAATAACCAAAGCAAAATTCCTTACTTTAGTATGAACTTATATTATATCACACGTGATTTTGTTGAGTCAACGCATACGGCTCGATGCGCCTTGGCATATCATGCCGAAAATGGGGTTAAACGTGGTACGTTAATTTGAAAGAGCGTTATTTTCCTCGTTTTGCCTTGTTTTTTCCCTTATTCTCTCAAGCAACTGCCTGATCTCAGGAGCAAGATAAATGCTGTCTATCTCCATCTCGCTTAAGGCATCGGCCAGCAAATCGGCCTTTTCGGAGTCACTTAGATGCTTATGAACAAGCACATAATGATCGCCCTTTAATATACAACTACCGCCAGCGGTATTCACAACACCTTTTTTAAGGTCATCGTACCTTACCGTAACATTAAGCTTCTCGGCGGCATCCTCGAGAGATTTAAGCAATTCAACGTCCTTCATATCTTATAATTATCTTATCGTTTGCGGTTTTTGTCAAGCTAAAACAGCTGCCAGGGAACTTATTGTTGACAATCTACAGCCCTTGTTCTATAGTTCAATTAACAACGAAATGGAGGATTTATAAAATGGGTGACAACACTATAGATGTATCGGATTCAACCTTTGAAGCAGCTATACTAAACTCTGACAAGCCGGCGCTTGTGGACTTCTGGGCCTCCTGGTGCGCACCCTGCAAGGCCATAGCACCTATAGTAGAGGAACTTGCAAAAGAGTTCAGCGGCCAGGTGATCGTTGCGAAAATGAATGTGGACGACAACCCCTCAACACCGGGCAAATACGGAGTAAGAGGAATTCCTACCCTGATCCTATTTAAGGATGGAGAGGTTGTAGACCAAGTGGTCGGTGCCGTGCCAAAAGATCAGATCAAAGGACTTATCGAAAAAGGTCTTTAAATCCATTCGACAATGAGACTCATACTAAAGGCGCCAAAAGGCGCCTTTTTTTATTAAATAATATAAACACCTTAAGCATACTCACTATGCTGGTTCTCCGACAAGCTACACTAAAAGATATCATGAGAATACTCCGAACAGACTGACAAGATAACCGGTTATTAGCCAAGGAATGTGCATTATGAATCTGATGGATACTATAAAAAAACGTCGCTCTATTAGAAGCTATAAAAATAAAGCTATTGAGATCGAAAAGTTGGACGCAATGAAAGAAGCTCTCAATTGGGCACCCAGCGCGGGGAACATGGAAAGCAGGCACTTTTACTTCGTAACTAACAACATCCTGCGCAGGGAACTTACAAAAGCCACACGTGGCCAACACTATATAGAGGAAGCTCCGCTTTGTATCGTTGGATGCGCGGAGCTGACAATAAAAGATAAGTACGGGCAGAGAGGCTCTGAGCTCTACGCGGTCCAGGATGTTGCCTGTTCATTTATGAACGCCATGCTGATGGCACATTCGCTGGAACTGGGCAGCGTGTGGATAGGTGCCTTTGATGAAAACGAGGTGTCAAAGGCTATTAACTTGCCCGACAACCATAGACCTGTTGCTATGCTTGCACTCGGATATCCCAATGAAAACCCCGAGGTGCCTGATAAAAAAAGCATAAAAGAAATGGTAACAGAACTAAAGTAAAAGACATAAATGGCTTGAACCTTTTCTCCAATATTGGTACAACTTCCTAAACGAGACTACGAGGTAAAAAAATGAAAAAAATATCCCCTTCCATCCTTTCAGCCGACTTCACAACCCTTGCAGCCGAACTTGAGGCAATTGAATCTGCAAAGGCTGATTATGTACACATAGACGTTATGGACGGTCACTTCGTACCTAACATTACTATCGGCCCGTTCATAGTTGACGCCGTGAGGCGTGCAACATCCCTGCCTCTTGATGTACATCTTATGATAGAGGATCCGGAGAAGTATGTAGAAGACTTTGCCAAAGCAGGCAGCGACATAATAACGGTCCATGCCGAGAGCACAAAGCATCTGCACCGACTCATCCAGCAGATAAAAGAGCTCGGAGTCAGAGCAGGGGTGTCGCTCAACCCCTCGACACCGATCGAGACGATAGAGGATGTTATAGAGGAGCTTGACCTTGTACTTATCATGAGCGTCAACCCCGGCTTCAGCGGTCAGAGTTTTATACCATCTGCCTTAAAGAAGATCAAAAAAGCACGCAAGATGATCGATTCTTCGCTCTCAAGGGCGGAGCTTGAAGTGGACGGCGGAATAAAAGTAGGTAACATCAAAGCCGCAAGTGATGCCGGCGCGGATGTGTTCGTTGCGGGAAGCGCTGTTTTCGGAAGCGACGACTACGCAAAGACCATCTCGGCTATGAAGGCCGAAATAGCGTAATAAGATGAGTAAAGCCTACCACCTTGACCTAAAGAAGAGCGACATTAAAGAGGCGCGCATTGCCATTATGCCCGGCGACCCATTCAGAGTCCCTGCCATAGCGATTGAAATATCAAAAAAATATAAAACAAAACCAACGGAACTTGCCTGGAAAAGAGAGTTCCGTTCTTTTTTAGCTCCAATGAAAAATACGCGGGTAGTCATTTGCTCAACAGGCATCGGCTCACCATCAACCTCAATTGCCATAGAAGAGCTCGCACAGCTTGGCATTGAAACATTCATACGTCTCGGTACAACAGGCTCTATACAAAGTAACATCAAGATGGGAGACGTTATAATAACAACCGCTTCGGTCCGTCTTGACGGAGCCTCTCGGCAATACGCACCCATAGAATATCCGGCCGTAAGTGACCTTAGTGTAACGAACGCGCTGGTAAGCGGTGCCAAGAGGTCGCGCGTAAATTACCACACAGGAGTTACCGCCTCGACAGATACCTTCTTTCAGGGTGAGGAACGAAACGACAGCTATAGAAAATACACCATAAGAGATCTTCGAGGCTCCACAAAGGAATGGAAAGCGCTTGGCGTGCTTAACTATGAAATGGAAAGCTCAATAGTACTTACAATGACATCTTCGATGGGCCTTAAGGGCGGGTGCATAACAGGTGTTGTAAACAAAGGCTCTGTCGGAAAAGTTACCGAGGCGAACCTTAAGCTTGGTGAAAAGAACGCAATACGTGCCGCGGTGGCGGCGCTTGAATTTTTATAGAAGGAGTCTACCATGAAAGTTTATCTTGTGCGTCACGGAGAAGCACTGCCTTCGAACATCGACCCGGAGAGAGGCTTAAGCCCAACCGGCTCAATGGAGGTGCGGCTCGTAGCCGAAGAACTTAAGAACAAGATAAGCTCGCCTCCGCTCGCTATCTATCACAGCTCAAAAAAAAGAGCCGTTCAAACGGCAGGCATTATGGCGGATGTATGTGCGCCGGGTGTTACCCCGGAAGAGAGGGACGCTCTTTTGCCGGATGACGACCCGCATATATGGATCGAGAGGATAGATAAAACCGAAAAAGATATAATGCTTGTTGGTCACATGCCCTATATGGGTATCATCGCAGGAGCTCTTTTGAGTAAAAGTAGTGGTGGTAGAAGTGTAGAGTTCTCGACCGCAACGGTTGCGTGCCTCGAAGGTGGTGGAAAAAGTTTTGAGCTTTGCTGGGTCTTAAGGCCTTCTTAGCCTGCTTACTCTAGGAAAATATCACAGCCGTTGCAACGGCAAAGCCTCCGCCGTAAGCGATACTTATATTTACATCTCTCCCGGAGAGTAACTCCTTTGCCTTATCGCGAAAAAGTACAATGGGCCTGCCGCCCGGAGCGTTCCTTACCTCTATGTCCTGCCACTTTATACCTTGAGACCAGCCTGTGCCAAGAGCCTTCATGCAGGCTTCCTTTGCGGCAAAACGTCCGGCAAGGTGCTTGGTTGGTTCTTTTCTGGCAAAAGCATACACAAGCTCTTCACCTGTAAAAACACGATGGAGAAACCTTCTGCGTTTTGCGGCCTTCGCCACACGATCAACACGTATAAGGTCCGTTGCGCTTACCATCTTAGTGCCCATCTAACACCTTGAGTAATCATCATCGTACCTGACTATGTCATCCTCTTCAACGTAACTTCCATTCTGTACCTCTATTATCTCAAGCAGAACTTTCTTCGACGGATTACAAAGCCTGTGCTTTACATGTTTCGGTATGTATGTGCTCTCATTCTTCTTGATCCTGAACTTCTTTTTTCCGGTGACCACCTCTGCCGTACCGCTAACCACGACCCAGTGCTCACTTCTTTTCTTATGAGACTGAAGGCTGAGCCTCTTTCCCGGCAAAACATTGATCCTCTTTATCTTATAGCTGGAACCTTTCTCCAGAACAGTATAGCTTCCCCAGGGCCTGTCTATGGTGACATGGGTTGCGTGCTCTTCATATCCTTTTTTCTTTAGCACATTTACAACTTCCTTTACCTCCTGCGCCCTCTCCTTGGAGCAAACAAGTGTAGCGTCCGGCGTATCCACCACAACTAGGTCATTAAGACCTATGGTCGCAAGGACCCTGTCAGAACCGATAAGGTATGAACCCTTGCTGTCAATATCAACAACCCTGCCCTTTATAATATTGCCGTTCTTGTCGGGTTTAAAGACATCCTTAAGAGAGCTCCATGCCCCCATGTCCGACCAGGGATAATCCGCCTCAATGACCATAACGTCTTTTGAACGTTCAAGCACACCGTGGTCTATTGATATGGATTCGATCGTTTTGTATATCTTCTTAAGCTCTGCTCCATCCAAGTATCTTCCAAGCGGCACGGCAACACCCGGCAGATGCTTTCCCATCTCACTTAACAACTTCTCCACGCGCCAAACGAAGATACCGCTATTCCAGTAGTATGCCTTATCCTTTAAATATAACTTTGCTTTACTCAGCACCGGCTTTTCGACAAAGCGACCAACCTTCCAGCTCTTTAGCTCATTAACTTTCTTTACCCTGCCCGTAACCTTTATATAACCAAAACCGGTCTCAGGCCTGCTTGGTTTTACCCCAAAGGTCACAAGGTTGTCGTTTGTCGCAAGTTCATGGGCCGCCGCAAGGGTTTCTCTGAAGCGCTTAACATCACCTATTATATTATCAGAGGGAAGCACCGCCATCACTGCGTCCTTATCTTTCTTTAAAAGCTCTGCCGCCGCAAGTCCTATCGCGGGGGCTGTGTTCCGGCCCTCCGGCTCCGCTATAACGGAGGGAAGTTCTTTAAGACCGGAGGCATCAAGATGATGCTTTATGATCTCTGCCTGGGCCGCACTCGTCACGATATAAATTCTTGAAGGAGGGATAAGAGGTTTCAGACGCTCTATTGTTTGGAGCAGAAGACTCTCCTCTCCCGCAACCTTCAGCACCTGCTTGGGCGCGGACTCTCTTGATAAGGGCCAGAAGCGACTACCTACCCCGCCTGCAAGGATCACGCCGTAAAAAT
>DAOVXI010000014.1 GCA_030636245.1 Deltaproteobacteria bacterium | reverse complement strand
GGAGAAGAGACAGCCGTGGGTTGCATGCGAGGGCCGCGTCAAAGTTCGGGAAGGTGGCGAACAAATTTGATTCGGAGATCTTTGTGGCAAAAGAAGGTCAAGAGATTAACGGTAAAAGTATTATGGGTATATTAATACTTGCCGCTCCATGTGGCTCTGATATTCTGGTTTCTGCTGAAGGCGATGACGCATCCGTTGCTCTTGAAAGTTTAGGAGATCTTATTGATCGAGGGTTTGACGAAGACGATGAGTAGTAAGAAAAATAAAAAAGAAGTAGTCCTTCTTAGGGGCATAGGCGTGTCTTCCGGTATTGTTATAGGACGTGCTCATGTGCTGAGTCGAGGCGGTAAAGAGGTGGCGAATCTTTGTCATATAAGGGATGAAGCTGTTGATAATGAAGTGGTCCGCTTCAAGGACGCGCTGAAAGCCTCCCGTAGCCAGCTGTTAAAGATAAAGAAAAAGCTTCAGAAGGAGAGTGTCTCCAAGGGCAAGGAACATCTGAGTATTATTGACGCGCACATGTTGATGCTTAAAGATCAGATGCTTGTCCATGACACCATTAGTCTTATAAAAAAAGGCCGTATGAATGCCGAGTGGGCTCTCAAGACGGTGCTTAAGGATATAAAGGATCTTTTCAGCAAGGTTGATGATGAGTACTTAAAGGAAAGAAGCTCAGACATTGAGCACATAGTTGAACGTGTGATGGTCAATCTCTCCGGAGGGCATGACAGTGGCATAGGTGATATTAAGGAGCCGAGCATAGTTGTTGCGCATGACCTGAGCCCTACCGACACAGCGCAGATGGTTAAGAGCAATGTGCTTTCTTTTCTGACAGATATAGGAGCGAAAACCTCTCATACCGCTATTATGGCAAAGGCTCTTGAGATACCGGCTGTTGTTGGACTTGAGGTGGTAACAGAAAGTATTGTCACAGGCGATATGGTGATCGTTGACGGCATGACAGGTGCTGTTATAGTGAATCCGTCCGAGAGCGTTATAGACGTATATGAGAAACGCAAGAAACGTTACCGTAAGTATGACAAGGCGCTTCTTCACTATAGGGACTTGCCGGCGGAGACGACCGATGGGCGACGTATTAAGATTCTGGGTAACATGGAGATCGCCGAAGAGATAGGCTCGCTTCGTGATCATGGTGCCGAGGGCATAGGGTTATATAGGAGTGAGTTTCTTTATCTTAACAGAAATGGTTATCCTACCGAAGAGGAACATGTTGCCGCATACAGGCATGTCGTAAAAAAGATGGCACCAAATACAGTAACTGTGAGGACCTTGGATATCGGGGGTGATAAGTTTCTGGACCCATCCGATGTTGCTGATGAGACAAACCCCGCCCTTGGGCTCAGAGCTATTCGTTTAAGCCTTTCACAGCCGGAGCTCTTTAAGGTTCAGTTAAGAGGGATACTCAGGGCAAGTGCTTATGGGAAGGTCAAGATAATGTTCCCCATGATAAGCGGGGTAGATGAATTGAGGAAAGCAAAGTCAATTCTTGAAGAGGTAAAGGCTGAGCTTCGAAAAGAGCGTAAGAAGTTTGATGAAGACATTGAGGTAGGGATAATGATCGAGGTCCCCTCGGCTGCGCTTATCGCGGACATCCTTGCAAAGGAAGTTGACTTCTTTAGCATAGGTACTAATGACCTTTTACAGTACTCATTGGCAATAGACCGTGTGAACGAGCACGTTGCGTATCTGTATGAGCCTTTTCATCCTGCTATTCTGAGGATAATCAAGCATGTGGTGGATGCGGCCAGGGACAATAACATTAGTTTGAGTGTTTGTGGAGAGATGGCCGGTGAGCCTGAGCATGCTCTTATTTTCCTTGGTTTAGGTCTTGAGAGGCTGAGTATGAGTGCTTCTTCAATGCTGAAGGTGAAGCGCATGGTGCGTTCTGTGTCCTATGGAGAAGCTAAGGAGATCAGTGAAAAAGTACTGGGGCTTGAGTCTGCCAGGGATGTTGAAAGTTACGTAGTATCAAGGCTTTCCGCGTTTTATACGGATGAGTTTGAGGCTCATGCCTAGGCCAAAGCGTACTGTTGAGGGCTTTATTTGAGTTGACAATCTGCTGAAAAAGGTAGATAATATCATATTTGATAACACTACAAAGGAGATAACACATGTCTAAGAAAGATCACTCATTTACATCGGAGTCGGTTTCGGAGGGACATCCGGATAAGGTTTCGGATCAGATCTCGGATGCTGTTTTGGATGCGATTTTGGCGCAGGACCCCAAAAGCAGGGTTGCCTGCGAAACATTGGTTTCAACAGGACTTACTCTCCTCGCAGGAGAGATAACCACTAACGCTCAGGTCGATTTTCAGACGGTTGCGAGGGATACCATCAGAGAGATCGGCTACACCGATTCTTCAATGGGCTTTGACGCAGACACATGTTCAGTGCTTGTTGGGCTTGACAGACAGAGCCCGGATATAGCAATGGGCGTTAATTCAGGCAATGACAAGGAGCAGGGCGCCGGTGACCAGGGACTTATGTTCGGGTATGCCTGTGATGATACTCCAGAGCTTATGCCTATGCCGATAATCCTTTCTCATAAGTTGGTTGCAAAGCTGGCTGAGGTAAGAAAGAACGGTACGCTGGACTTTTTAAGGCCTGACAGTAAAAGTCAGGTAACCTTGAGGTATGTCAACGGTAAGCCCTCAACGGTTGAGGCTGTCGTTATCTCAACACAGCACTCGGCTGATGTGAGTCAGGAAAAGATAAAAGAATCTGTCATTGAAGAGGTTGTTAAGAAGATTATCCCGGCCGAATTACTGACAGACTCAACAAAGTATCACATTAACCCCACCGGAAGGTTCGTTGTTGGTGGACCACATGGTGACTGCGGACTTACCGGAAGGAAGATAATCGTCGACACATACGGCGGACACGGAAGTCACGGCGGTGGAGCTTTCTCAGGAAAGGATCCATCGAAGGTTGACCGCTCTGCCTCATACATGGGCCGTTATATAGCAAAGAATATTGTTGCCGCAGGGCTTGCGACCGAGTGTGAGGTTCAGCTTGCTTACGCTATCGGTGTTGCCGAGCCTGTGAGCGTAATGGTTGATACATTTGGTACCTTTAAGGTAGAAGAGTCCAAAATTGAAAGAGCCGTAAGAGACGTGTTTGGCTTGAAGCCGGCCGAGATAATCAGCCACCTGAACCTTCTCAGGCCTATATACAGACAAACAGCTGCTTATGGGCACTTCGGCAGAGAACTTCCTGACTTTACATGGGAAAAAGCCGATAAGGTTGATGAGCTTAAGAAAGCTGTAGGCGCTTAATTATATTGTTGCTTTAAAAATAAAATACCGAAAGGATAATATGAATGAAGCATCACGTAAAGGATCTTAAACTTAGTAAAGCAGGGAAGAGCAGGATTGAGTGGGCAGAGATGGACATGCCTGTTTTAAGACGCATTAAAGAGCAGTTCAAGAAAAAGAAACCGCTTAAGGGAACGAAGATAGCCGCCTGTTTGCATGTTACGACAGAAACGGCAAACCTTATGATAACCCTAAAAGCAGGTGGCGCTGATGTTACGCTTTGTGCTTCAAACCCACTTAGCACACAGGACGATGTTGCTGCGTCACTGGTAAAGGACTTTGGAATTTCGACATATGCCATAAAGGGTGAGAGCAATAAAGTTTATTATGAGCACCTTAATGCCGCACTTGATGCAAAGCCTCATATAACAATGGATGACGGGGCTGATCTCGTAAGTATTCTTCACAGCAAAAGGAAAAAGGATGCCGCAAACATAATCGGTTCAACAGAGGAGACCACAACAGGCGTTATAAGGCTTAAGAGCCTTGCCGGCCAGGGGCTTCTTAAGTTTCCGGTCATAGCTGTTAATGACGCCGCAACGAAGCATTTCTTTGATAACCGTTACGGTACCGGTCAGTCAACTCTGGATGGCATAATAAGGGCCACGAACAGACTTATTGCCGGCGCTGTCTTTGTTGTGAGCGGCTACGGATGGTGTGGAAGAGGGCTTGCCATGAGAGCTAAAGGCATGGGAGCTGATGTGATCGTTGTAGAGGTGGATCCTATTAAGGCGCTTGAGGCTGTTATGGATGGCTTCAGGGTCATGCCGATAGCCGAAGCGGCTAAGTTAGGCGATATGTTCTGTACCGTTACAGGTAATATTAATGTTATAAGAAAAGAGCACTTTAGAGTCATGAAGAGCGGTGCGATAGTTTCAAACTCAGGTCACTTCAATGTTGAGCTGGGTCTTGATGGACTCAGGAAGATCACAAAGAAAAAACGTGAGGTCAGGCCTTATGTTATAGAGCATACCATGACCAATAATAAGAGGATTTATGTTCTCGCAGAGGGCAGGCTCGTTAACTTGGCCTGTGCCGAGGGACATCCGGCAAGTGTCATGGATATGAGTTTTGCCAATCAGGCACTCTCAGCTACTTTCCTTGTCAGTAAGGCTAAGAAACTGAAGAATGAAGTCTACAAGGTTCCAGAGAATATCGATAGAGAGATCGCCAGAGTGAAACTTATGAGCCATGGCGTGAAAATTGATAAGCTTACCAAAGAACAGGAAGTCTATCTGGCATCCTGGGAAATGGGAACATAAGAAGTACGATAAAACGCTTTAAGATCAAGGGGGGAGACATTGTTTCCCCCCAGTTTTTATTGTAATATTCCGAAGTATAAGTTATATTTATTATAGGCTTAATTATTTATTTGCATCAATATTCTTTCTTGAGGTACTTTACAAGTATATGCGTTTGAGTTACGGACTTAAGTTGTGTGTCATGTTAGTTGCGATATCGGTCATAATGATATCATGCAGCACTCGTAACGCAATGCTCACGACAAAACAGAATGTGACGGTGGATGAGCGATTTGCAAGAGCTCTCTACTATTATCAGACCTCTAAGTATTCAGATGCTGAGGGAGACCTCAAGGTGATAATCTATGATTATCCCTTGACTTCGTATGCCATAGAAGCCCAATTGCTTATGGCAGACATCAATTATGCCAGGGATGATTTTGAAGAGGCCGCGTCTTATTACACTACCTTCTGGTCCTTATATCCATCTCATCCAAGCGCTCCTTATGCTTTATTCCAGAAGGGGATGAGTTACCTTAACAAGGTGCTGCTCATAGACAGAGATCAGACCTATACGAGAACAGCGATGTTCTCTTTTAGCGACATCTTGACATATTACCCTGAATCCATTTATGCTGAGAGGGCTGATAAGGTTGTAAAACTTCTTTTTACCCGTTTGGCAAAGAAGGAACTTGAGGTAGGTAAGTTTTATCTCAAGACCAAAAACTATAGTGGAGCATTATTGCGTTTCAAAAGTGTTATGTCAGAGTATCCGGATGCGGGGCTGAATGACCAGATTTTATATTATGTCGGAAAAACATATATAAAGCTTGATGAGAAGGAGCTTGCGATACAGGCATTTGAGACGCTATTAGAGAGTTACCCGGAGAGTGTCGTGGCTGAGAAGGCCAAAGAGATTCTTTCCGGAGGATAAACGAGAAGTATCATAACCTATATATTTTACTTTTAGTATGGAGGGATTCAATGACGATGCAATGGCACGATCACTACGAGGCTGGAAAATTAGCGTTTAATGAGAAGAATTATGAAGTCGCAAAGGAACACTTTGCCGAGGTTATTGGCGTTAAAGATAACTTTGCAGATGTCCACAATATGTTAGGTCTTATATCTTTTGATGAAAACTTTTATGATGACGCCATAAAAAGCTTTGAACGTGCTCTGGAGTTGAACCCTACATATATTGATGCCGCTCTGAATTTGTCTATAGTTTACAATGAAGTAGGTGAATTTGACAAGGGCATGGAGGTTTATCAGCGTGCCAAAGAAGCAGAACTTGGCGACATGGGTACACAGAAGGCAAAAATGATCGACAGTTACCTCGACCCTAATGTTAAGGGTAAGGTCGCTAATATGCATGCCGATATAGGACATATATATAAGGACTTGAATATGCTGGATAACGCTATTGTTGAGTATGAAAAGGCTTTAGTTCTTAGTCCGGGGTTTGTTGATATAAAGACGATGTTAGGGGCAGTGTATAGAGAGAAGAGGAATTTCACCGAAGCGTTAAAGCACCTTGAGGAAGCCGTAGCGCTTAATCCAGACTTCACTCCATCACGTGTTCAGTTGGGCCTTACTTATTATGTTATGGGTCAGATAGAGAACTCTAGGAATGAGTGGTTGAAAGTTTTGAAAAAGTCACCGGATGATAAGCTTGCTCGAATGTATATGAACCTTATTGAAAAGAATAAGTAGTACGACTAGCTTAACTAAATAGTTTTTTAATTACCTTAGGGGCCATTTCGATGGCCTCTTTTATTTTTGATGCGTCCTTGCCACCTGCCTGTGCCATGTCAGCCCTGCCTCCGCCCTTGCCGCCAACGATAGGAGCAAGCTCCTTAACTACCTCACCTGCGCTTATCTTGCTTGTCAGATCTTTTGTTACGGCAGCAAGCAGCTGTGCCTTTCCGCCAGAGTCGGTCCCAAGAACGATAATACCGCTACCTATCTTTGTTCGCAGAGTATCGGCGAGCTGGCGCATGTTCTTTGTGTCCATATCTTCAGCCACAGCTGCGCATACTTTTATTCCGTCTACTTCAATGCATTTTGCCAGTATCTCATCTGTTAAGTTGCCGCCTCCGCCCTTAAGCTTTTCAAGTTGCTTCTCAAGTTCCTTCTGTTTTTGTATGAGTTTATTGATCTTATCCGGTAATTCTCCGGTTGTGCTTTTTAGGATTAATGCGGAAGACCTTAGGATCTGCTCTTCTTCAGAGATCTTGTTGTAGGCGGCTTCACCGGTAAGGGCTTCAATCCTTCTTACCCCGGATGCCACGGAACTTTCAGAGTTGATCTTGATCATTCCTATCTGACCGGTATGTTCGAGGTGGGTCCCTCCGCAAAGCTCCATGCTTACTCCTTCAACAGATACCATTCGAACCTCTTCAGAGTACTTCTCACCGAAGAATGCAAGCGCACCTTTTTCCACGGCCTTATCATAGGAAAGGCTCTCTGTTGTCACGGGAGTGTTATCTCTAATAGCTTTGTTAGCCAGGGCTTCTATTCTGGAGAGTTCTTCCTGCGTAACAGAAGAGAAGTGGTTAAAGTCGAAACGTAGTGAATCAGCTGTTACCAGGGAACCGGCCTGGCGTACATGCTCTCCAAGGGTTTTTCTAAGTAGCGCGTGAAGTATGTGTGTTGATGTGTGATTTCTTGCGATAGAGGTGCGCCTGTCTTTATCTACCTCGAGAGTTACTTTATCATTAACCTTAATCACGCCTGATGTTACCTTACTGATATGAGTTATGATATCCGGAAGGGGCTTTTTTGTATCTGTGACAAGTAGGTTGCAGCTTCCTTTTGTGATGGTGCCGGTATCGCCGACCTGACCGCCGGACTCACCATAAAAAGGTGTTTTGTCTGTTATTATTTGAACCTCGTCGCCCTTGGCCGCGCTTTTGAGTTCTTCCCCATTTTTAAGGATACAAAGCACGGTGGCATCGTCGCTTAGTTTTGAGTAACCGGTAAATTCACTCTTTATTCCCTTGCTCAGGATAGATGAGTAGATATTGGCACCTAACATGTCTTCGGTTGAGCCTTTCCAGGATTTCTTGGCTCTGCTTTTCTGTTCATCCATCTCTTTGTTGAAGCCAGCTTCATCTATCTTTAAGCCATCTTTTTTTATTATATCGGCGGTAAGGTCGACCGGAAAGCCGAAGGTGTCATAAAGTTTGAAAGTAACTTCTCCGGAGAGGGTGTCACTCTTGGAGTCTTTAAGTTTCTTAACCTCATCTGAGAGTATGCCGAGTCCGCGCTCAAGTGTCTCAAAGAATCTTTCTTCCTCTCCCTGAGTGGCTTTGATTATTGTTTCAGTTGACTGGGAAAGCTCAGGGTAGGTTTTCTTCATAATCGATATTACGGTTGAACAGATCGTGTGGAGGAAAGGGCGCTGAACTCCGAGGTATTTGCCGTGACGCACAGCACGCCGGATTATCCGTCTAAGAACGTAACCTCTGCCTTCATTCGAGGGTAGTATCCCATCCGAGATAAGGAAAGCAGTGGAACGTGAGTGGTCGGCGATAGCACGAAATGATACATTGTCCTCTTCACTTTTTCCGTACTTCTTTCCCGTAAGCTCTTCTATTTTTTTAATTATAGGTACAAAGGTGTCTATGTCGTAGTTGCTTAACTTGCCCTGCATGACCGCGGCCAGTCGCTCGAGTCCCATCCCTGTGTCAATGCTTGGTTTGGGTAGTGGTGTAAGCTTACCTTCGCTGTTACGGTCATACTGCATGAATACGAGGTTCCAGATCTCGAGATAGCGGTCACAGTCGCAGCCGGGTGCGCAGCTCTCGGTCTTGCAACCGGCGTCTTCGCCCTGATCATAGAGTATCTCTGAACAGGGACCGCAGGGGCCTACCTCGCCCATGCTCCAAAAGTTGTCCTCTTCACCCATGCGTATGACCCTGTTCTTGGGAAGGCCAATTTTTTCGAGCCATATTTGTTCTGCTTCATTATCGTCGTCAAATACGGTTGCGTATAACCTCTCTTTATTGAGTCCAAGGACATCTGTTAGGAATTCCCATGCGAACTCTATGGCACCTTCTTTAAAGTAGTCCCCGAAGGAGAAGTTTCCTAGCATCTCAAAGAATGTCAGGTGTCTGAGTGTTACTCCGACGTTCTCCAGGTCGTTATGCTTGCCGCCGGCTCTTATGCACTTCTGGGAACTCACAGCACGTGTGTACGGACGTTCCTCTTCTCCAAGGAAGACCTTTTTAAACTGCACCATCCCCGCGTTGGTGAAAAGCAGGGTAGGGTCGCTCTCAGGTATAAGAGATGAACTCTTTACCTTTGAGTGTTGTTTGGAGATAAAGTAGTCTAGGAATTTTTCACGAATTTCATGGCTGGTCATAGTTATTAGGTATGTGCTTGTTATGAGAGGACTTCTCTGATAATGTCGCCGCTGAATCCTCTATAGTTCAGGTGTCTGTATGCCTTTGTTTTATTTTTTATATCTAGTGTGTCTCTGTCAACTCTGTTCTTTTTAAGCCATTTACTTAGTGCTTCATGTGCTGCGGCTAGCTCATCATCAGCGTCTATCAGGCTAAGGGCCTTATTGATGATCCCGTTGTCAATGCCACGGGACCTTAAATCCATGGATATACGACGTTTGCCCCATTTTTTATTTTTAAGTCTTAGCCTTGCAAGCTCACAGGCGTATTTTTCATCGTCTATGTAACTTAATCTAGCAAGTTCCGAGATAACCGAGTTGGCGATGCTTGGGTCAAACTCTTTGTCTTTTAATTTTATCTCGAGTTCATATTGGCTTCTGTCTCTTATAGATAAAAGCCTAAGGCAATAGTTGAAGGCGTTGTCTGTCTCTGATCTTTCTTCTTTGTCTCGAGATACCACTTCTATTATACGGGGTACTTACTATTCGCCGCCGCCCCCGGTCCATTCGGCATCGTCTGTTCCCGACACTCCGCTTACCTTGAGGGCAAAGTCATCCGGGTTGCTTGACTGTAGAAGGGCATCCTCATATGTTATGAAGCCCTGGTTCATCAAGTTCATGAGTGATTGGTCAAATGTCTGCATTCCGTATGTTGTGTAACCCTTCTCGATGGCTGCTTTGATCTCCTTGGTTTTCTCCTTGTCCTCAATACATTCACGAACAAAACCTGTGGAAACGAGGACCTCAACGGCCGGAACCCGACCTTTGCCATCCTGTGTGGCGAGAAGTCTTTGTGATACGATCCCTTTTATTATGCCTGCCAGCTGTATCCGAACCTGTTTTTGCTGGTATGGAGGGAATACGGAGACAATACGGTTTATGGTTTCCATTGCGTCTATTGTATGAAGGGTTGAGAGTACAAGATGGCCTGTCTCGGCAGCTGTCATGGCTATCTCGATCGTCTCCATGTCACGCATCTCACCGACCATAATAACGTCAGGATCCTGCCTCAGAGCTCCTCTAAGGGCATCTGAGAAGTTATTCGTGTCGACACCGATCTCACGTTGGTTAATTATGCTTTTCTTGTCTCTGTGAAGGAACTCAATAGGGTCCTCAACGGAAACTATGTTGCATGAACGGTTGTTGTTTATGTAATCCAACATCGTGGCAAGGGTTGTTGATTTACCGCTTCCGGTTATCCCTGTTACCAGGATAAGTCCGCGCATCTCACTGGAAAGTTTTTCAACGACCGGGGGCAGATGCAGCTCTTCAAAGCTTTGGATCTGCATCGGAATGACCCTCAATACGATACCGACCGCACCTCGTTGCTGGAATACGTTGACCCTGAACCTTCCAAGCCCCGGGACGCTATGAGCTATGTCCACCTGGTGATTAGTTTTAAATGTATCCTGCTGTACGTCGTTCATAAGGGAGAGAGCGCACTCAGCAACCTCATCCGGCGCAAGCCTTGGATGATTTTTTATGGGTACAAGAGCGCCGTATATTCTTAGTATCGGTGGTAGCCCTGCCTTTAAGTGTACGTCAGAGCTTTTTTCCTTTACGGCAAAATTTAGTATAGCGCTTAGATCAATAGCCATTTCTATTTTTCCTCCTCAGTTGCAATAGCATCACTTTTGTTTATTCCGAAGTTTTCGAAGATCTTTTGCTCTATTTCTTCCGCTACCTTGGGGTTCTCTTTAAGGTAAGTTCTTGCGGCCTCTTTGCCCTGACCGAGTCTGTCGTCTCCGTAAGAGTACCATGAGCCGCTCTTCTCGACGACATCGCAGGATGCGCCGAGGTCAAGAAGGTCTCCCTCCTTTGATATTCCTTCATTAAATATTATATCAAACTCTGCGTCCCTGAAGGGTGGGGCGAGCTTATTTTTTACGACTTTTACTCTGGTCCTGTTACCGATAACGCTGTCGCCTGATTTGATCTGGCCTATTCTGCGGATATCCATTCTTATCGAAGAATAGAACTTCAATGCGTTGCCTCCGGTAGTTGTCTCCGGACTTCCAAAGAAAACACCTATCTTGTGACGTATCTGGTTTATGAAGATCATACAGGTCTTGCTTTTGCTAAGGTTTCCCGTAAGTTTCCTCAAGGCCTGGCTCATTAGCCTTGCCTGTAGCCCCATGTGGGAGTCTCCCATCTCGCCTTCTATCTCGGCACGTGGCACCAGAGCCGCGACCGAGTCAATTACAATAAGGTCTACCGCACCGCTGCGTACCAGCATGTCGGTTATCTCAAGGGCCTGCTCGCCTGTGTCCGGTTGGGATAGCAGGAGATCGTCAGCATTAACGCCGAGCTTTTTTGCGTACTCAAGGTCGAGTGCGTGTTCAGCATCTATAAAGGCAACCGTTCCGCCAACTTTTTGAGCCTGAGCCGCGATGTGTAGCGTCAGGGTGGTCTTGCCAGAGCTTTCAGGTCCGAATACCTCTACGACCCTTCCTCTGGGAACACCGCCTATGCCAAGAGCTAAGTCAAGAGCAGGGGAGCCGGTAGATATGGTAGGTATCTTTTGAATCTCCCTGTCTTTGCCGAGCCTCATTATCGAGCCCTTGCCGAACTGTTTTTCTATCTGGGTTATCGCAAGCTCTATGGCCTTGTTCTTTGCCGAGCCTTTATCTGTTGTCTTATCCGAAGCCGCGCTTTGTTTAGCTGCCACTTGGACCTCCTTTCAAGAGAACCTTATGTTAATAAAAAACTTTTTAATACTAAGTGTTCTGCCCCGCCTTTTTTTAGTATGCTTCTGAAAAGCGAGAACTCATTTACTTTAAACTCATTTTTTTCTAACTTTAGACCGCTTTGTATTGCCTTTGCAGCTGCTCTTCTTGATGAAAGGGCCTTTACTCTGCAAATTGTGAGGTGCGGTTTAAAGCTTCTCTCTTCTTTTTCAAAGCCAAGTTTTACAAGGCCATCATCGATCAAGTCTTTGAGCTCTGCAAGTTCATTTGAGGTGTTGAGTCCCGCCCATATGACCCTTGGTCTTTTAAGGGAGGGGAACGCCCCTATCTCAGTCGTTCCAAGAGTAAAGGGGTGTACTTGTTTTGCGACATCATCAAGAACGTCGGCGATGTCATCTGTCTTGCCCTGGTCTATATCTCCAAGGAACTGAAGCGTTAAGTGTATCGTCTCTATTTTTGTCCATGAAAGCCCCGTATGCCCTGTTAGCTCGGATCTTAAAAGTTCCTGAGCGCTGCTTAAGGCATCTTTTATGGCTGCGGGCAGCTCAATGGCTATAAATGCCCTGATCTTACCTTGCTTACTCACGGATAAAGTTTCTTATCGCCTCTATTAGCATCTTTGCCGAGTCGTTTCTTATAGTGTTTCTTGTTTGTTCTTTATCGTGTTCAAGAGGGAGTTTCATGGAGACATCTCTTTTACCGTCGGTTATTGCGATGTATACCGTGCCTATAGGTTTATCCTCTGTTCCGCCTCCGGGCCCGGCTATTCCTGTTATTGATGCACCTATATCTGAACCAAGGGCATCTTTTACCCCTATGGCCATCTCTTGGGCCGTTTTGCTTGAGACTGCGCCGTACTGCTTAAGTGTTTCCTCTGTGACCTTTAGAAGTTTTATTTTTACTTCATTTCGGTATGCGATTATTCCGCCCATGTAGCAAGCGGAGACATCGGGGATCTCTGTTATAAGTGCTCCTGTAATTCCTCCGGTGCATGACTCGGCGAGTGCAAGTGTAAGCCCCTTTTCCTTAAGCGTTTCAATGAGCGCTATTGTTTGATCCTTGCTCATAGAATATACCTTAAAATACCATGAGTTACCAGGTTTGCTAAGATCCCGGCGATCAGGTCATCTGCAACTATACCAATGCCACCGGGAAGTCTCTCGAAAAACTTGATCGGTGGAGGCTTTAGGATATCAAAAAACCTGAAAAGAATAAAGACTATTATGCAGTTGACCACCGTGAAGGGGATAAGAAAAAATGCCAGAGCAAATCCTGCTACCTCGTCAATAACGATCGCACCGGGGTCTTTTTTCTTAAAACTTTTGACCGCTTCATGCGAGATAATCATGGAAAAGGCGGTGAAAACCACAAAGGCTACGGCCCAGTGTGGCGTAGGTAGCTTTGAGAGAGCATACGCAAGCGGTATGCCCCAGCATAGGGTTCCCATCGTTCCCGGCATGATGGGGATAAGACCGGAGTATGTGCCTGTGGCTATGAAAACACTTAATTTTCTTAACATTTTTACCCCAATATATACTTTCTCATGCTGATGTTTATAATGAGCGCAGAAGATATTAATGTGGTTAATAGAAATGACCCGCCGTAGCTAAGAAAAGGCAGGGGCACCCCGACAACCGGTAATAATCCTGTGACCATCGCGATGTTTATGGACATGTGCCAGAATATCATGGATGTTAGCCCAAATGCCAAGAGAAAACCGAATCTGTCCTTTGCGTTCAGAGCGGCGTTTATACCTCGCATAATAAATATCTGAAAAAGGGCGAGTACCACAAAAGAGCCGATAAGTCCCCATTCTTCGGCAAGTACCGGAAATATGAAGTCCGTGTGGTGCTCAGGTAGAAACCTCAGGCTTGCCTGTTTACTTTCCGTAAAGCCTGTGCCGAAGAGCCCCCCTGAGCCTATGGCTATCTTTGATTGGTGCAGGTGGTAACCAGAGCCGAGAGGGTCACGTGAGGGGTCTATGAAGCTCAGGAGCCGTGCTTGCTGATACCCTTTAAGCTGCATCCAGGCAAGAGGGAACATGGCCGCAAGTCCAAAAAATATTATTATTATAGTTTTGAGCCTGATCTTGTTTATGATCATCATTGAGCAGAATATAAATACAAAAATAAGCCCTGTGCCGAGATCCGGTTCTTTGGCGATAAGCAAAAAGGGTACTACCATGATCAAGCCCGGCACTACGAGTTGACGTAGTCCCATTCCGCCGTGCACCGGAGGTCTTAAGCTTAAGTATCTGGCAAGCGCTAACGTGAATGCGATCTTAGCGAACTCGGAGGGCTGAAAGGAAGCGAAGCCGAGGTTGATCCATCTCTGTGCTCCTCCGACCTTGTGTCCTATTATAAGGACAGCTACAAGGGTTATGATGCATAAGGCGTAGATAACGTATGCCAAGCGTTCGTATACCATGTAGTCAATAATAATGATCGGGATGATGACGATCAACCCGAAAAGAAGCCAGTAGAGTTGCCTGGTACTATAGTAGGGCCCTTGAGCGAATGTGGCACTGTATATGGCGACAACACCTATGACGGAAAGACAGATCATGGCTCCAAGCAGCAGCATGTCGGTTTGCATTATTTGACGTTTATCTATCATGGTTTCTCCGGCACTTCGGTTTCTTTTTCATCAGGAACTTCTTTTAGCAGTAACTCCTGGTTATTCTCTATGTATGTTTTAATAACATCTCGTGCTATGGGTGCGGCTGTTGTTGAACCGAAGCCCCCGTGTTCAACTATGACGGCAACAGCTATGATCGGGTTGTCATAAGGGGCAAAGCCCACAAAAAGTGCGTGGTCCCTTAACTTGTATGGTTGGTCTTCAATGTCTTTTGAACGCTCTTTCATTCTGACAACCTGTGCCGTGCCTGTTTTTCCGGCTATCTTGAGCTCAGGGATGTTTATCCACCGTGCGGTGCCGTCTTCATGCGAGATGACGCCACGAAGACCGTTTCTGATGATCTCAATGTTTTCTTCACTTAAAGGCAGGGAGCCCTTTATCTCCGCTTCAAAGTCAAGGATGGTCTCGTCATCATATCCGACTACTCGTTCAACCAGGCTTGGTTTGTAGATCGTGCCGCCGTTGGCAATTGCCGCGTATGCGTTCAGAAGCTGGAGCGGGGTGGTTAGAAGGTAGCTTTGTCCTACAGCAGCTGTTACCGTCTCTCCGTCATACCAGCTTGTACCGTAACGTGCTTTTTTCCATTCGGCTGTGGGGACAAGGCCGTACTTCTCATTTTTTAATCCGACATCAGTAATGTCACCAAAGCCGAAGTGTTTGGCATACTCGGCTATCGTTGACATCCCTGTTTTTAGTCCTACCTGATAGAAAAAAGTGTCGGCACTCTCTATGATAGCTTCGGTCACGTTGATCTTACCATGACCGGAGGCCTTCCAGTCCCTGAATATATGCCTGTTGAGCTTGAACTGTCCGCCCGATTTTATCTTTGTCTGTGGGGTTATAACGCCTTCTTCAAGTGCGGCCGCGGCTGTTACTATCTTAAAAGTTGAAGCAGGAGGGTACTGGCCCTGAATGGTCCTGTTCATCATAACATCGAGAGGATTCCTGAGTATCTCTTTCCAGTAATTCTCTGACACGCCGACTGAGAATTCATTGGGGTCAAATGAAGGGGAGCTGACCATGGCAAGTATCTTGCCGTTCCTGGGGTCTATGGCCACAACAGCACCGACTTTTCCCACCATAGCGTCCCATGCCGTGAGTTGAGTCTTTAGGTCTATCGTCAGTACAACGTTGTTGCCGGGCTTTGAGGGTATTGACTTAAGTGAGCGGATCTCACGTCCCCTTACATCTACCTCAATTTGTCGTCCACCGTCAATACCCTTGAGCTCATGTTCAAGCAGCACCTCAATTCCGTACTGACCAATAAGGTCATCTGATTTATACGGAGCTCCCGTGGATGTGGAGAGTTCTCTTAGCTCATTTTCGTTTATCTCTCCCATGTATCCCAGAAGGTGAGCCGTTGCAAAAGTGTATGGATAGACCCTCTTTGGTCCGACGTGAAGTATTACTCCGGGCAGTTCATAGGTGTAGGCGGATATCTTTGCCGCTTCTTCCCAGCTAAGGTTCTCTTTGATCTTTACAGGTTGGAACCTGGGGCGTCGTTTTGATGCCTTAAGTTTTTCATCGATAAGGTCGATGTCAATATTTATAAGCCTTGTTATCTCATGTGTTGTTTTTTCAAGGTGGGTAATGTCCTCCGGCACTATATAGAGGTCAAAGCCCGGTGTGTTCTCGGCAAGCAGGTTACCCTTTGTGTCAAGTATCAATCCTCTTGGCGCGGAGATGGCTGTTAGCCTTATTCTGTTCCCTTCAGATAGGTCTTTATAGTATGAGCCTTTAACTATCTGCAGATACCATATCCTGAACGTCAGCAGTGAGAATATAAGCGCAATTACTGCGATAGCGAATACGGCCTTTGCTTTAAGCTCAGTAGGTTCCTTATCTTTAAAGTACGCCATTGCTAGTTCTTTCTTTTCAGTTTAGCTCTTGTTCTTTATGGCTCGATATAAGTATAAAAAACCTTATTAT
>DAOVXI010000087.1 GCA_030636245.1 Deltaproteobacteria bacterium | reverse complement strand
TATCCTTGAAACGAATATTCCCTTACATCATAAAGCCAGTGAGATGTTGGATATAGTTCATGATCAGGAGTTATACGGGAAGCGCTATGCGATACTTAAGAGCCCGGAGATACAGAATCTTTTCTGGAACAAAAGTGAGGGGTTTAAAGATGTAATTGTGCAGGCGAATATGTTGCCAGAGGTTGAGGCCTTCAACTTAGTAGAGATAACAAGGCTTCACGGAGAACATGACAAGGGTTATGTGGCGCTCTTTAAGCATATAGCCGACTATGGCGTAGGGAAACTCAGTAGAACTCAGCGGGCCAACAGAGACGAGTTGAACAAAGGTATTGAGTTGATTTCAAGCGAGTTGAGCCGTGAACTCCAAAAGCTTTCTTTATCCACACTTCGTGCGCAGAGTGCCAAGGCTATAGAGGTATCAAGGGCAGGAGCCAGTGCCTTCAGTATAGTCGTAGTTATAAGTCTTGCCGGGATAGTTTTTGGGCTCGGCGCGGCCATGCTCATAACAAAAGATATCTTTAACTCTATTGCGATACTTAGAAGGTCTACACGCATGGTGGCCGAAGGTAATTTTGAAGACATACCGGTTATCAACAGTAAGGATGAGCTTGGAGAATTGTCTGAGGCATTCAGGGATATGGCTATGCGCATTAAAGAGATAGATGAGATCCATCTGGACTCCAACCCTCTCACCCATCTCCCGGGCGGTGCGACCATCGAGGTTAGGCTAAAGGAGAAGCTTGACAACAACAGGCCATTCTCCTTCTGTATGATAGACCTTGATCACTTTAAGGCGGTAAATGACCATTACGGATATCTTAAAGGAAACGATGCTATCAAACTTACAGCTAGGATACTTAGCGAGGCGGTACGATCAAAGGGTGTTAAAGAAGACTTTGTTGGTCATATAGGAGGGGATGATTTTGTGATCATAACCGGTCCTAAGAGGCATGCTATCCTATGCAATGAGATCATAAGGAACTTTGATAATGCCGTACCTGAGCTTTACTCGCCTGAGGACAGGAAGAAAGGTTATATCATGGGTAAAACAAGGCAGGGAGAAGATGCCCGTTTCCCTCTTTTGACTATATCTATTGCGGTCGTTACCAACCAGAAGCATTCTTTTTCTTCCTATCTTGAGGTCAGCGAGGTAGCCGCTGAACTCAAAGAGTACGCGAAGTCTTTTAGCAAAAGCTCATACGTGGTTGATAAAAGACACCACGATGATGATGGTGTAGTGGAGGAGTTTGACAGCAGGGATTTACAGTAATAAAATAAAGAAAGGACCATTTTACTATAAAGTAAGGACTATTTTGCTATGAAGACTAAAACACTACTATATTTTATTGTGCTGGCTGTTTTTGCGTTCTCTCAAAGCGGTTGTATCTCTGTTACTAGAGGTGCGATTTATGTGGATCCAGCGGATAACAGTTCCATACAAAGAGATATAAAGGTCATGCAGGATAGGCTGGATAAAACAACTATACCAGACGAGGCCGCTGTTATTCATTTCAAGCTTGGTCTTTTGTACTCTTGCTATAATAATAAATCTCCTAATTATAGGAAATCTATAATGCATCTGAATCATTATTTGATGCTTATGCCTAAGGGAGTAAATGCCCATATCGCGCTTGACAGGATAAGTCTGCTCGAAGATGTTATTGCAATGAAGGCGCAGAACAATTTTCTAAGGGAAAAACTCAAGAAGCTTACAGAGCTGGATATGCTTATGGAGAATAAAAAGAATAACGGTATGTAGCCTGTTGTTCGATCTGCGCGGGGTTAGTCGGTGCGTAGAGCGCACAAGGAAAGATTATGGGGGGGGTTAGAAGAGCATATCCAATGTCTTCACGACCTTTTTTCTTTTTATTCCTTTTAGTAAAAGCCGTATACCGGAGAGCAGGTCCTCTCTTTCCTCAATACTTAAAGACCTTAAAAGAGTAATAACTGTCCGTTCCTGTTTATCGGTCTCAGATTCATGGTTCTCGGAGCCGTTTACATTAAAGAAGTGAGTGACTTCTTTTTCCAGGGCCCTTGCCAGTCTAATCCATTCATCCGTTGTTATCGGGATGTTGCCTTTTTCCTTACGTATATATGTTGTTCTGTCTATACCAAGTGCGCCGGCGATGTACTCCTGATTAAGCTGCTTTTCCTCACGGAGTTCCTTTAGACGCCTGAGAATGTCGTCAGTGCTTAACATGCACGTAGTATATAACCGTATTGGAATTATGGCAACCGTAAAATGGCCTTCGATTAAACATGTTGTTGACACATTTAACTTAACTGTTGAATTGTCTTTGGTTTTTTATGCTTGACAAAAAAATGGGCTCTATGTTACCGATAGAACTCGGCCGGAGTGGTGGAATAGGCAGACGCGCGGGATTCAAAATCCCGTGGGCTCACGCCCGTGCGGGTTCGACCCCCGCCTCCGGCACCAATTTACCTTTTGAGATTGCTTTGCGTAAAACGTAGACAGTTCCACTCTTCTTGACTTTCACAGTGAAAACAAGTATTTTTAATAAGTCGCCTTTATTGGCGGTTAATGAAAATAATTTCTTAAAGTAAGCTGGGAAAGTGTCAAAAAAAGATCCTTCAAAGTTCAATTTTGCTATATTCTTGTTGCTGTTGTTCGTGCTAGCAGCATCTTTCTTCCTCGTACATAAAGGCGTTGGTATGGCCGCGTCTCTGCCAGAGGTTTATGATCTCAAGAAAGCCGAGGGGATTTATCTTAAGTGGTGCGCTCAGTGTCACGGGGTGAAGGGCAAGGGAGACGGAGTTAACTCGACAAGGGACATGGCGATAAATCCTAGAGATCACACGGACGCGCTTTTTATGGTAACAAGAACAGATGAGCAGTTTAAGGAGGTCGTCTCGGACGGAGGGGCTGGTGTTGCCAAAAGCCCACTTATGCCGCCGTGGAGCGCGACATTAACGGAGGAGGAGATCGATTCCCTTATCGGTTATCTGAGAAAACTTTGTGACTGCGAGTTCGAGGGTGTTGTATCGCATGGAAAACTCAGAAGGGTGGACACTGACTTCAGATGAGAAGTAATCTTGCCATATCAGCATTTCTCATAGCGGCCTTGGTCGCGTTATTTGTATACACGGATGCCGGTGCAGGTAGCGCAACAGGCGAGTATACCGACACATGTACAGGGTGTCATTTGAATCCCAAGTACAAAAAGGAAGACGCGCATGCTCTTAAGGAGTGTATAAGCTGTCATGCTTCGAAAGATCATCCTTTGTATGAAAGGGCTGAGGTGCGGCTCATAACAAAAGCCTACGCCGGTCCTGGAGATAGGCCCACCCCGGAAGAGGGAACGGTCAAGCGTGAAGTTGAGCCTGACCTTAAGAACATGGTCTTGATAGAAGAAGGCGAGTTCCTTATGGGCAGTGACGACAGGCTTCGTGACGAGAGGCCATCACATGTCGTCTATATCGGTTCTTTTTATATTGACCGCTATGAGGTCACAAAAAAGGATTACAAGAAATTTATTGATGCCACTGGAAGGCAAATGCCTGATGAGTGGGAGAATGGGAGTTATCCCGAAGACAGGGGGGATCATCCCGTAACTTATGTTACCTGGTATGACGCGGATGCTTATTGCAAATGGGCAGGCAAAAGGCTTCCCAGAGAGCGTGAATGGGAGAAGGGCGCAAGGGGAAGCGATGGCCGTATCTATCCATGGGGTAATGAGTGGGACCTGAATAAATCCAACAACCCTCTTCGTGCAATTGAGGAGACCAAACCGGTGGGATCTTTCCCTAAGGGGGTAAACCAGTTCGGTCTTTATGATATGAGCGGTAATGTATGGGAGTGGGTTGATGAAGGCTATAATTCACATCCCGGCTCGGATTACATAAATCCGGAGTTTGGCGAGAACTATGCTCTTCTTAAAGGTGGCTCATGGTGGGACTGCATGTTTTACGGCTGCGGTATCTCGGCCCCTACGTTCAATAGGGCGTTTTTTGACCCGACTACAAAGAGTGATTCATACGGCTTTAGATGCGCGGCCGATAATCCAAGTACTAAATAAAGGATACTTATTATGAAAAAATATTTCTGCATTATCTCGATACTGGTTATTGCGTTTTCGCTAAGTTCATGCACGGACTCAGCTCCGAAAATCGAAGGCATGATATATATTCCATCGGGAACTTTTATTATGGGCACAGACGATGTTGACACCGAAGGGCTTGGCAGAGAATTCGGAGTGAGGACCAATCAGTTCTTTAGTGCCGACAGGCCTGAGAGAAAGGTCAACCTCAAAGGTTTTTATGTTGATAAATTCGAGGTCACCAACTCCCAGTATAAGGTGTTTGTGGATACCGTCGGCTACAGCTCGCCGAGTAACTGGAGCGGTAATAATTATCCGGAGAGCAAGAGCGAGCATCCGGTGAATAACGTTACGTGGTTTGATTCCCACAATTACTGCAAGTGGGCGGGTAAAAGGCTTTTGACCGAGGCCGAGTGGGAGAAGGCGGCAAGAGGCCCTAAAGGTAATATTTACCCCTGGGGTGATGAGTTCAATGAGGATAACGCTAACTTCCAGAGTGGTGATACGAGCCGCGTTGGAAGTAATGAGACGGATAGGTCGCACTATGGTGTCTATGATATGGCCGGTAATGTTATGGAGTGGGTTGAGGACTGGTTTAAGCCTTATCCCGGTAATGACGCTGACATTAAGGACTACGGAGAGAAGCACAGGGTTTTGAGAGGAAGTGCGGGAAGTGTCCTGGGTCATTACATTATGGCAACCATTATGGCACGTGGCTCAAAGAGAAGTTACTATATACCCACAGGCGCCGGTGATGACGCGGGCATAAGGTGCGGGCGTAGCGTAGAAGATAAAGGAGCAAGTAAGTAATGTCTTCAGTGCTCAACATCGTACGCTCTGTTTTTATCCTCCTGCTATGCGTAGCGGTATTTTCGTGTTCAAAGGTACCGGAGAGTATGGTGTTTATTGAAGAGGGCGACTTCATAATGGGGGTTGATGGCGGCGAGACTGATGAGGGGCCAAAGAGGACTATCGCTTTGAGGGCATTTTATATTGATAAGTTCGAGGTCACTAACGCCGAGTATAAAGAGTTCATAAAAGCAACGAAGAGGAGCCAGCCAAAGCAGTGGGTCTTGAATGGGTATCGTGAGGACATGGCCTCTCATCCGGTAATCTTTGTAAGTTTTGATGAGGCAAGCGAATACTGTGGCAGGATCGGCAAGCGTCTTCCAACGGAGGATGAGTGGGAAAAGGCGGCCAGAGGTACCGATGGCCGTGTTTATCCTTGGGGCGACGACTTCGGTAAGGGTAAGGCCAACACAAGTCTGAGCGGCGTTGTAGGGACCGCCCTGGTCGGCTCTTATCCCGAAGGCGTAAGCCCTTACGGCCTGATGGATATGGCAGGTAATGTGTGGGAGTGGACAAGCTCTGATTTTAGCGATAAGTTAAAGGTCGTACGCGGCGGTTCATGGGGTCTTACGCACCGCTTCGCACGTACCTTCAGTCGCGTTGGTTACAGTACCCAGAGTAAGATAAATAACCTTGGTTTTAGGTGCGCAAAAGACAAGTAGAAGAACTTTATTTCAAATTTGTATGCTTTCACCTTGACAATAAAAGCGTACTTTACGTACAATAGCTTGATACGCCTTTTCTATTTTTATATTAAGGGCCCATAGCTCAGTTGGAAGAGCCACCGGCTCATAACCGGTCGGTCCCAGGTTCGAGTCCTGGTGGGCCCACCATAAATTACACTTAACGGAGGAATAAAAGTTTGGGCAAGGTACTTGAAGTCTTGATGCAGCTACAAAAGATAGATCTTAATGCGGACAGTATGAATGCCGGAGAGCGCTTAGGTGAGGAGAAGCTCTCTGAGCTTACCGAAGAGATAGGTCGGGCCACGGAGTCGATAGCTGAGATAGAGGCGGAGACAGGTACCTTAACGGAAAGTAAGAACGAGTCGAGTGAGACCATACGGGTCAGCACTGAAAAGATCAAGGCCGATCAGCAGAAGCTGAACTCAATAAAGAATGACAAGCAGTACAAGGCTCTGACAAAAGAGATAAAGAGCGCCGAAAACGCTTCGCGTCTTGCTGAGATGGAGATGGCAAGTGTTACGGAAAAACTTACCGAGAGGGAAGAAGAGCTTGCTAAGGTAAGAGCCTTACTTGATGAGAAGAGCGCCGAGAAGGAAAAACTTTCAGGTGAGTCTGAAACAACCAAAAAAGAAAATGCCGAAGCGATAGAAAAGCTAAATGCAGAAAAAGAGACCATAGCCAAGGACGTTTCTCCCTCCCTCATTAAAAAGTATGACATGATAAGGCAAAGAAGGAGCGGCCTGGGTGTTGTAAATGTTTTGAACGAGGCGTGTCAGGGCTGTTTTATTCAGATACCGCCTCAGCTTTATCTTCAGCTTATGAAGGGCACTGAAGAGATAATAACGTGTCCTCATTGTCACAGGATACTTTACTGTAAGACAGAAGAAAGTTAATCTAACTCACTTAACTCCATGCCAGTAAAAAAACCAACCGAAAAAGAGCTGAAGGATTTTCTAAACTCACTCACACAAGGTAGTGCTCTGGATGCTCTTTCTGATAAACTCAAAAGCAGTAAGCCAAAGATAAAGAAAATTATAGAAGAGCTGCTCCTAAAGTTCCCCGAAGAGGAAAAGAAGGATAAGCCCAGAGCGAAGGCTACGGCCAAGGGTTTAAAGGAAGCCGTGCTTTATGTTGATGGCGCATCAAGAGGTAATCCCGGTGTCGCAGGGTGTGGCGCAGTTATTATGGATAAGGATGGCAATATCGTAAGGGAGCTTAGACGGAAGCTTGGTAAAGCTACCAATAATGTTGCCGAGTATTCAGCGCTTCTACTTGGAGTTGAAGCGGCCATCTCTCTTGGGATTGCCTCGATAAGGATCTTTGCAGACTCTGAGCTTATGGTAAAACAGATAAACGGCCAGTATAAGGTTAAGAACGAGGGGCTCCGCCCTCTTTTTATAAAAGCCATGGGGCATAAGAAGAAGTTTGGTTCGTTTACCATAGCTCATGTTAAGAGGGATAAGAACGAGATAGCTGATCGGCTTGCAAACGAAGCCATAGACGGATTATAATAGTAGATACGAGCGGAGGCCGCCGGGTGGCCGCTGTTGAATCTTTCAACAGAGGAAAGTCCGGACACCATAGGGCAGGGAGGTCGCTAACGGCGACCGGGGGCGACCCCAGGGTAAGGGCAACAGAAAGTAGACCGCCTCATTATTGAGGTAAGGGTGAAACGGTGGGGTAAGAGCCCACCAGGCAGGCGGGTGACCGCCTGTGCTAGGTAACCTCCTCCCGGTGCAAGGCCAAATAGGCTGTGTTATAAGGACGGCCCGTCCTTACCCGCTTTTAGCGGTAGCACAGCGGGTAGGCTGCGTGAGGCCTCTGGCAACAGAGGTCCCAGATGAATGGTCACCGCCTCTTTTTAGAGGCACAGAATCCGGCTTACAGGTTGCCTCCGCTTGTTTTTTTTCTTCACATTCCTCCATCACATAATCAAT
>DAOVXI010000057.1 GCA_030636245.1 Deltaproteobacteria bacterium | reverse complement strand
GAAGGTATTGCTCCGAGTAATACCTTTTCCCCCACTCCGGCGGGTAGTCCATGGGCAAAAATATGTCATGAATATGCACAATGACACCGGGCTTTAGCCTCGGGAGTATCTCAAGGAACACAACGGTTACGTCAGAGTTCATGAACGTACGATGTGAGTTGTCTATAAAAAGTACCTCGCCAGCCTCCATCGTATCAAAGAAGGCAAGATCCGATTCCTCAACCGGTTCCCTTATAACCTCGGTGCAAAGAACGTCCACCTCGGCCCTCGGCTCGGGATCAATAGAGATGATCTTCGTATCTAACCCAAAGTCCTTTATGGCGCGTGCGACAAACAACGTTGAGTTTCCAGAGCCTATCTCGACAAACCGCGAAGGCTTTCTGGCAGCTATGAGCGAGTATAGAGCAAAAGAATCTAATACAGGAAACCACGAATTATTTATAAACGGCTCGCCCTTAGCGACAGCATCCTCCTTGACGCTGATACCCAGGTACCTCTCGGCATACTCAAGGCTTGACCTTATGCTCTCCTTGTAACGATCCCTGCCTGAGTTAATTATATCAAAGAGTTCTTTATGCGGCGGCTTGCCATGCCCCCAGCGCGGATTCTTATAGGTCTCTGCTCTAAAGTAATTGAGCTTTATATAGCCCCTTGCCTTGGGACTACTGAATATATTCCTTATTCTACGCAGTATTTTCATAATAGAGAACTTTAATTCATAAAAAACGGGCCCTGACAAAGGCCCGTAAAGATCAATTACACAGCCTTCAAGATAAGACTAATGTGCGCCGCTCTCGGCCGTCGTATCAGTTGCGGCTTCGCCGTGTGAGGCCGTTGTTGGCTCACCATCCGTAACATCTCCGTGAGAGAGGCCGGAGTGATCAACATGCAGCCTTTCGTGGTCAGCGTTATCCATCCCGCGCGGAAGATGCGGGGCCGACTCCGGCACAAGCGCCTTGAACGCAGGCTCTACATCATGAGGGTTATGACACTCGGTGCATGTCCACCATCGTTTCTTGGCACCCTTGTCCCAGTAGCCTATGCGTTTGCCGTGAATTCCGTCACGCCAGTCGCGGTAGATCTGCCCGTGGCACTTGCCGCAAAGCTTCTGGGTCTGGTTGAAACTTATAAGATCACCTCTGTGAGAGGTAAGATAATCTCTCTTCTTTGCGTTGTGGCACTCAAGGCACCATATCGCGCCCCTGCCGTGCTTAAGCTCAAGCGAGTTCTCGACTACGTCCTGATGAGCATTGATCTTCCTGTCCTTGCTGCTCCTTGGTGTCGGCACGAAGACGCCGTGACAATTACTGCAGGGGAAGTATCCGAGATGGTCGGATGTTCCTTCCTCGTAATCCACCCTGGGCTTTACGACCGCGGGCTCGCTCAGGTAATCGGCCTCTATGTTCTCCGGCATATCTCCCATCGGAACGGTTCCGTAAAACGGATCGCCCCACCAGAGCACTCCGCCGGTCTTTGATGAGCACTTTACGTTAAAGAGCTCATCGCTTACCTCTACCTGCTCGACCGAGGTGTAGTTCTCCCTGCACTCAAAGCAGGCGGCATCGGCCTTACCGATAACAAAGAAAGCGAGGATCGCTGCGCACAGCACAAAAAATGATCTGTATGTGTTATTAGAAAATTTCATTATCTTACTCGGATTTTGAGCCCCAACCGCTCTTCTCCCACGGCAGCCCACGCTTATCAGCCTTGGGCTTTGTTTCGGGAACGCTGGGTATCTCCTTAAGCTCGCCGCTTGAGTAGCGTATCTCGCCGTTCATTATACCCACGGAGACCTTGGCGAGCATGGTGAATATCATGATCCCTATGGCCCAGTTGCCAAGGGAGTTCACTATCTCAACGATAGACGGCGTGTATTCCGCGAACTCGCCTATGGGTGAGGGGGTAAGGCCCGGAAGCACAAATCCCATTCCCTTATCGATCCAGATACCAACAAACACCATGACGCATATCACAGGCAATACCTTATAGTTCTTCCTGATGCTTGGGATAAGGAGCAAACAAAAACTTACTATCATCAAGAACATCGCCGACAAGAACAACGGCACAAGGGCATTTAGCCCATGCTTGCCGAACATAAGATAAGAAAGAGAATATGAGTGCTCTGTTGCGTGATAAAGCTCCGTTACGACCTCGCTCAGGATCAGAAAGAGCGCTATGCCAAGACACCATGTAACTATCAGACTTAAAAGGTTTATGGCCTCTTTTGTGACCTTAAGTCCGGCATACTTCTTTAAGACAAAAAGTGCGATTATGATAAGCGACGGGCCTGCGGCAAAGGCCGTGCTGATGAACTTTATGGGAAGTATGGAGTGATGCCACATTGCTCTAGCCGGCATGGTGTTCAGAAGAAAAGCCGTTACCGTATGGATACTCAATGCCCAGACACAGGCCAGGTATATAAGCGGGATATAGAAGAACTTATTTATCTCTTTCCCGACATACTTCATATAGAGATAATAAAAAGCGCATACCGCGTTAAGCGCAAGGTATCCGTTAAGGACAACAACGTCGAATGTAAGCATGGAGTTCGGCCAGTTGAATACACCGTTAAAGACAGGCACCGGCACCCAGCTCGGTATCATATGCCACGCCCTATCGGGTCGGCCCATGTGGTTCACGACAAAGAGAAGGCACATTATAACAGCCGCTATGGCCATCATCTCGCCTATTACGGCTAAGTCTCTACTTGGCTTATGTTTATAAACATAGCCGGGGAAAACAACCGTTACCGCGGCCGCCGCGACACCGACAAGGAAAACAAAGTTTGAGATATAGAGGCCCCAGGAAACCTGGTCGCTAAGCCCTGTTACGATCATCCCCTTTGTTATCTGCTCGTAGTTGCCCCAGGCCCATCCCATGATGAAAAAACTCAGGAAGGCAAGCCACGCGTAATACTTAACACTACCCTTCCACGAGTAAACAAACAGGTCTATGGCAAAATAAATAATACTTCTCATTAGATTCCTCTTGCACTGCCCTCTCTGGCGTTACTAATCCATAAAGTAAAAGAATTTGGGATAAGTCTCAAGCTCAGCTTTAAGTCGAAACACCCTCTTCTTATCAAGTATCTTTCTCACTTCACTGTTCGGGTCAAGCAGGTTGCCGAACTTTCTTGCGCCCACGGGACAGACCTCAACGCATGCGGTGTAACGGCCCTTACGTGTTCTCTGCACACAGAAGGTACACTTCTCGACAACACCCTTCATCCTCGGACGATTGCCCATGTAGTGGGTCTTGGGGTTCATCTCTTCTTTCGGAAGGTTCGGCTCACCCCAGTTAAAACGCCTTGCCCAGTACGGACACGCGCCTATACACATCCTGCAGCCAATGCACCAGTTATAATCTATAACGACTATGCCATCGGGGTCTCTGTAGGTTGTCCTGACGGGACAGACCTTAACGCAGGGCGGGTTCTCACACTGCATGCACTGCATGGGAAAATAAAAGGCGTCCTTCTCGGGAACCTTCTCCGGCTCATAATAGTGCTGACCTTCAAGCACAACGCCGGCCTGTTTATGACGGTGGCCTCCGCTCTGGATGCCATGCTTGCCGGAGATCTGAGGGCTGCCCTGATCCATGAACTCCTGGCTGAACTCCCCCTTCTCCATCCGTATAACTCGTATCCACTCTATCTGAGTGTTTTCCCTGCTCTGATTGTTTTCCGTCACACAGGCCTTAACACAACGTCTACAACCTATGCACTTCTGAATATTAAGGGCGTAGCCGAAGAGAACCCCGTCCTTGGCCTCGGTCCTGTCGACCGTGACGTTCTTGTCATACTCTTCGGAGTAACGCTTCTCAAGTCTTGTAACCGCGGCTTCCTTCTCCTCATCGGTCATAAGGCGATAGTTCTTCTGGAACCACTCGGCCCAGTGGAATTTTGCCTCTGCCTCGTCGCTTCCGCTAAGGAGCGCGCCGGCGCCGGTAAGTGCCGCAGCGGTAGTAACCCCCGCCGTCTTCAGAAAATCCCTTCTCCCGTTGTCAGGGGCACAGCAGGAATTCTCCTCTTTCTCCAAATTCTCTTTATTCTCTTTTTTTTCGTCTGTTTTCATCTATTTTTTCTATTTTTTCAGCGCTCAGAGATCATAACCCGGAGCCGTTATCCTTTTCTAATTAACCTTCTTAAAAATTACTTACCCGCCCACTCTTCAAATGCCCCGAGCTTAGGAGCCTGTGCCCTCTTTAAAGACCTTCAGGAACTCGCCGACCTCGGCCTTGCTCATCTCTTTAAAGCCGCGCTCTTTAAGTATCTTATCACCGCGTTGAAGCTCCTTTTCAACACGCGCGTCCATGTTGCCTGTATGCTTTACCGCGTCAAAGGCGAGCTTTGATGAGGCCCCTACAACGGCAACAGCACCAACAACACCCGCGCCCTTCAAAAAGCCACGCCTGGTAAGGGTTTTTTTCTTATTGTCCTTATTATTTTTTTTATTCATGGCAGGAACCTCTTAACTGTTAAAGCTATAAATACAGGGGGTTTTGAGCTCGCCCTGATATTGTATACAGTATACAAAGATGGTGAGGTACTTATAACAAAAGCTCTGTACGTTGTCAAGAAAAGTTATGTGAATATAAGGACACATAAAGGCAGCTCGGATGGAAAAACCACTGCGGCAGATCAGTTCATATGAGCTTGCTGGCGCTAATGACCATCTCGGCCACATCACTCATCTTCTTATTCTCCTTCTGGCTCTGGCTCTGGAGCAGCTTAAAGGCCTCATCCTCGCCGATCTTACAGCGCTTCATCAGGATGCCTTTTGCCCGCTCTATGACCTTACGGGCCTCTATAGCCTCCCTTAGACCGGTGACCTCTTCATTAAGCTCTTTGAACTGTTTGTACCTGGCCTTTGCCAGTTTTATGGCGGGCAGTAGATGTTTCTTTGTGACAGGTTTTACAAGATAGGCAAAAACACCGGCTTCAACAGCCTCTTCCGCAACATCGTTCTCGCTGTGGCCGGTTACCAGTATTATGGGGATGGGACTGTTCTCTGTTATATTCTTTGCAACGGTAAGCCCGTCCATCTTGGGCATCTTTACATCAAGAACCACGAGTGAAGGGTTAAACTCTTTGACCATCTCCATGGCTTCGACACCGTTCTTGGCGGCCCCGACCACATCATAGCCAAGAAGCTCCAGATGCCCCTTGATACACTTTCTCGTGGTCGCGTTATCTTCTGCAATAACGACTTTTTCTTTTAAACCTTCATCGGTTTGTGCCACTTTACAAGCCCCCTCCCAAAAAACAAAAACACTCTAAAGATAGACAAAATTATCTATTTGGTTGAAGATAAATATTACACCAAGGACTCAGAAGGGTCAAACTATTTTATTTGATCCGAGACCTCTTGCTTCTCGCTCCGAGACCTGGCGGAGAATATATAATCCAGGCACAGAGAGAAGATAACGAAAAATCCCAGCGATGCCATGTACACCCTGTGCTCAAAGATAACATCAATGATGGGGATAAAACTGGAGGTAGGGGATATGAGTATAAAGAACCAAAAGATAAAGAATGACGCCGTAAGGGCCCTGGGCATGGTACCGCTCTTTGACTTCATGAAGAGCCAGAACGCCGCGGCAACGATCATTACAAGTATTATGAGTGAAACCACAGGTGGCCACACAGGCAGGTTAAGTACTGTTCCTTCGTGGAGAGCAGGGGTAGAGAAAAGCCCGCTGGCCTCGGGAAAGTCATAATCAAGGTTCTGGTTTATCGGCACCAACAGCAATGCCAGATAATATACGATGACATTGAACTGGGTCAGGAGGTACTCCCATGGTGTTATTGATTTAACACCAAAGCCGGCACTTGCACCTTCCCCGACCGGTGAAACTATCTTTGCGCCCATGCCCGCGCTTTCAACGCTCAGGTCGCCAAAGCCGCCCATCGGAGCGACAGTGCTCACGGCAAAGTATATGAAGAGTAGCCACACCGCCCCATGCACGGGCCACCTGGAGATGAGCTTCGAGAGGTCTCGGCCGCTTACAAAAAAGTAATCCATTAACAGCAGCAAGGCCGGCAATGTTATGGCGATCTCCTTACTCTTAAAGGAGAGAAAGAAACTGAATACCACGGCGACATACATGGCCACCCTGACCCTGCTTTTAGAGCTCTTTACGGCACGGATAAAGAGATAAAGCGCTATAAGGTAGAACATGCTTGAGAGGCTCTCCATTCTTTGCACTATATAGGTTACGGACTGGGTCTGAATGGGGTGGACCGCGAAGATAAGCGCTGAGTATGCGGCTATCTTCTTGCACCACTCAAAGCTGTCTTTGGTTATGAGTGTAAGGATGTTATAGACAAGAAAGTAAGCGAGTATGGCGTTAACAGCATGTATGAGGGTATTAACGATATGGTAGCCTGTCACGTCAAGGCCGCCTACGGCGTAGTTCAAGGCAAAGGTTGCCATGGTAACACCCCTGGCGCCGGAGAGGATCTGGCCTAAGTTACCCAGGTCCCTGATAAGGTAGTTCTCTACTATCTGAGGGATATCATCAAAGTGAAAACTCGCATTGAAGGTGTTGGAGTAGACAATGAAAATGAGCGCGGTGATCAAGGCCGAGATCCCAACGTGAAAATATTTACTTTGAAGTAGTCTTTCCATAAAGCAGCAGGCCCCTGATTTTTACCTTTCTCTGATTTCTCTTAATTCTATTTTTTCTCTTCGTCACCGGCTGCTTCTTTTTCCTGCCTGAGTATGGCTATGTCCTGCGCCAATCTCTTGGTTCTGTCAGTAAGCACTGATATGGCAACAGAGAAGTGAAGCAGTATCAAAAGCACAAAAATCAACGCCACAAGGAACAAAAGTGAGGGCGCATATGAGACCCCGAGCATAACCGCGATCCGGTCCAAAACCCCCTGCCAGATGGAAAGAGCAAGAATGATAAGTGAAGAGACTATCCAGAGGACCGAGTACTTTTCCTTTAAAAGTCCACGCCTTATGAAGTCTATCACGAGAACGAAAAGTCCAAGACTTATGATTATTGAAAAGGTCTGTACAGCGCTCAAAGCTTGTGCCCTCCAGACATTACTTAACCTTCTTTATAAGGTCCACACAGATTGCCAGCATCACCTTAAACATATAGTACACCGAACTTACAGGAGTAATGGACGATTGACCGCCCTTTCGTTCCTCCATGCCCACAGCGGTCTCCATTATAGCAAAACCCTTTTTATGAAGCAATACCAACGCCTCCACCTCAGGATAATCGTCAGGGTAGTTGCCTGCAAGATACTCTATAACCCTCTTTCCGGAGGCCCTGAAACCAGAGGTCGTATCGGTCATCTTAACGCCTACTATAAATGAGACAACCTTTGAGAATATAGCTATACCGGCCCCTCTTGCAACAGAGGGCTTATAATCACCAACACCTAAGAACCTTGAGCCGACCACCAGATCGGCCCTGCCTTCTATAACCGGCTTAACTATATCCTTTATATGCTCAGGGGGGTGCTGTCCGTCACCGTCAACCTGCACGGCGATATCATAACCGTTCTTAAGAGCATACCTGAAACCTGTCTGCACTGTTGCTCCGATACCCATATTAAAGGTATGGTTCAATACCACAGCCCCTGCACTCCGTGCCTCTCTGGCGGTACCATCCGCCGAGCCGTCATTTACCACAACCACGTCAGAGGCAGGGCTATGCTCCTTTACAGCCTTGACCACATCCGCTACGGTTGACTCTTCATTGTAAGCCGGGATTATTATAAGGACTCGTGCCATCTGCACCCCTACTAAGCCTGCGTAAATAAAGTTAAAAAAGGGCCTTTACATGAGGCCCTTCTTCATGAGAATTACTGGTGCCGAAGGGGGGAGTCGAACCCCCACGAGCAAAGCCCACTAGACCCTGAATCTAGCGCGTCTACCAGTTCCGCCACTTCGGCCTTTCAAAAACTTGGTCTTGCAAAATCAAGTGTTTCAGTATATATTCTATTAATTAAAATAACCAAGTTAAAAAATATTTGCACAGCAGAGACCACAAGTCAAGCCTTTAGATAACCCAACCCTTTGTTATAGACGGATAAATATTTTGATCTTGAAAGGAGTTTTTGAATTATGAAGTTTTTTATTGATACAGCCAACATAGATGAAATAAAGAAGGCTCACGACTATGGACTTATTGACGGGGTAACAACAAACCCCTCGCTCGTGGCAAGAGAAAACAGAGAATTTGTAGACCTTATAAAAGAAATATGCGGAATAGTGGACGGCCCCGTAAGCGCAGAGGCGGTAAGCCTTGACGCGGAGGGAATGATAAAGGAAGCCAGAGAGCTTGCGAAGATAGCCGACAACATAACGGTTAAGATACCCATGACAATGGAAGGACTCAAAGCCGTTAAGACCGTAAGCAGTGAGGGCATAAAGACGAACGTAACTCTTATATTCAGTCCCCTTCAAGCACTCCTTGCCGCAAAAGCCGGCGCGACCTTCGTAAGCCCTTTTGTAGGCCGCCTCGATGACATCTCTCATGACGGCATGGAGCTTGTACATACCATTCTGGATATATACGAGAACTATGATTACGCCTCAGAGATAATAGTTGCAAGCGTAAGGGGTCCGCTGCATGTCCTGGAGGCCGCGACAACAGGCGCGCATATCGCCACCATACCCTTTAAGGTGCTTGAGCAGCTATCAAAGCACCCTCTAACGGATATCGGGATAGACAAGTTCCTT
>DAOVXI010000139.1 GCA_030636245.1 Deltaproteobacteria bacterium | reverse complement strand
GGCCATAATCGACGGCTACCAGGGCATGATCGACCAAGGACGATATCCCTTCGCTGTTATAATGATAGAGATGAATGCGGGTGATGTTGACGTGAACGTGCATCCCGCAAAGACAGAGGTCAGGTTCGCTAAACCCTCTGCGATATTCAATGCCGTCAAGGGTTCCGTGACTAACGCCTTAAGAGGAGGCAACGGAGCAAAGAGTATCCGCTACACGGAAGCCCGCAGACCCTTTGGCAATGCTACGGAGGTAAAGGCCGCGGAGGAAACCACGCGTGTGCCATTCAAGCCTTCCGCTCCTCCACGCACAGCCTTTGGTAAAGCCACTTTTGGCTGTGATACGGTCATGCCCCCGGAACTCAGAGCCGAGCAACAAGAGATGATCGAGGAGGTAGTAAGCGATGATATCCGTGAGCCGCTTTTTTTAAGTATGGATGTCGTGGGTCAACTCTTCGGAGAGTTCCTCGTTACGACACGAGGAACAGAATTCTTCCTGATAGATCAGCACGCAGCGGCCGAGCGGGTAAGGTATGAAAAACTTAAGGAGCTTTATAAGGGCAATGCCGGCGGTGCGGAGAGCATGCTGCTGCTTATGCCGCAGAGCTTTACCCTATCGGGTGAAGAGGCTGAGAACATGAAGGAGCTTACAAAGCGTTTAAGCGCTCTTGGTTTTGAGATAGAGCTGAAGGAAGTCTCAGATGACAAGGTAAGCTGCAAGGTCAAGGCCGTACCTGGAATTCTTGAGGGAAGGGACGTAGCGAGGTTACTGAAAGAGCTTGTTGAAGAGTTTACCTTTTCGGGAAGCTCCGCTGCTATTGAGGAAGCCATAGACGCGGTGCTTATGAGGATCGCCTGCCACAGTGTCATTCGCGGCGTGAGCCGGCTCGCGCCTGAAGGAGCAAGGGCGCTTTTGAACTCACTCGCGCGGGTGGATTTTTCAAATAACTGTCCGCACGGCAGGCCGGTTGTTAAAAGTTTTACACGCTCGGAGCTGGACTCCTTTTTCGGTCGTTAAAGATATGAAGAGTAAAAAGTATAAAGTGGTTATACTCGCGGGCCCAACGGCCGTTGGGAAAAGTAAGCTGGCGGTAGAGCTTGCCGAAGGCTTTGGCGCGGAGATCATCTCCGCGGACTCAATACAGGTCTATAAGTACATGAACATAGGCTCCGCCAAAGCAACGATGGTCGAGACCTTGAGGGTCCCGCACCACGCCATAGATATAGTAACGCCGGAGGTCGAGTTCATGGCGGCGGATTACAGGGAGCACGCACTGAAGGCTGTTAAAGATATAACAGAAAGGGGCAAGCGTGTTTTTATAGTCGGAGGCACAGGGCTGTATATCAGGGCGCTTATTGACGGACTCTTTCCTGGCCCCGGGGCAAACCCTGAGCTACGGGCAGAGCTTATGGAGAGAGCGGAGCGTGAAGGCCCTCTTGCTCTGTATGAAGAGCTCAGAGGTGTTGACAAGGTAAGTGCCGATAAGATCCACCCTAATAATGTCGTGCGTGTGATAAGGGCGCTTGAGGTGTATAAAGAAACAGGCAGGCCCATAAGCGAGCTTCACAGTGAACACGGCGAGGCTCCGAGCGAGTTCGATCCGTTATGCATAGCCCTTGGACGGGACAGAACGGAGCTCAGGGCCAGGATAGACGCCCGTGTTGAGAAGATGATGGACGGGGGGCTGCTCCGAGAGGTTGAGTCTCTCTTCGATAGGGGTTATGATGCTTCGCTCAAGAGCATGAACTCGCTTGGCTATAAAGAAATGGCAGGGCATATAAACGGTGCCCTTGAGCTGGATGACGCCATAAGCAATATAAAACTCAATACCAAAAGATACGCCAAAAGGCAGTTCACATGGTTTGGTAATGATAAAGATTACAAGTGGTTTGATATTGGAGAAAAAACTGATATAATCACCCGGATAAAGGAGTATTATAAAGACAATGATAATGATTAGATTATTTTTATCTATAACGGTTACCCTGGTACTGGCGACAACCCTTTGTGCCTCTCCGGCCCAAGCGGCCAAGGCTAAAACGGTCAAGAGCGAGGGCATGCTTCCATGGACCGATAATGAGGCGACGACAAAGCAGGGAGCGCTTGATGACGCTTTAAAGAAGGTCATAACCGCTACGCTTCAAGAGTTCGTTCCGGAAGGAAAGCTCCTTGAGCATAAGGAGTACCTTGAGGAAAGGATATACCCAAGGGTGCTTCGCTATGTCTTGAGTTATAAGATAACGAGCAAGGGATGGCTCGTTCACTATGATATGCCCGGCCTTTTGGACAGGGGAAGCATAAAGTTCATGGAGGATGAGGCCATTGAGGGAAGCTTCAGCGCGCTCGAGGAACTCGGCGCGGAGGGAGACTTGTCCCTTGATGTCGAGGAGTACATGACCGAAGAGGTCGAGGAGGACCCGAGTTTTATTAGAGGTATCGCCGCGCACGGAGGCGGTGTTAATGTTTATCATGTGTGGATAGAGACAAAGGTCGATGAAGAGCAGCTTAAGAGAGATGTTAAGGGCGCGCTCGGCGTGACCCAGGAAAGAACGAGAGAGCTTGAGATAGTTCTTCTGGGTGTCAAGGAGTTCAAGGAGTTTGAGAGCTTTAAGGTAAAGCTTAAAGAGACCGAGCTTCTCTCGGGGCTTGAGTATAAGAGCTTCTCTCCGGGAAGGGTTACGATGAAGGCAAAGGTCGTAGCCAGCGCTGATATCTTCGTAAGAGAGTTGACGGTTGTTCTCGGTGAGGGCTTCACGGTACTTCAGGCCGGCATGGGAGATACGGTGCTTGTGAATCAGCTGGGAGGTAAGAAGCGTTGAAGCTCAGGAAAGCCGTAGTTCTGCTTATCGCCATATTCTTTGTCTCATGCGCAAGCCCGGTTGCTTATAAGGTTTCAAAGGACTTCGAGGCAATAAGCCCTGTCACCGTCGCGCTTATTATTATAGAGGAGAATGAGGACAGCAGGGAAGCGATCCCTTTTACTTTAGATGTAATGGAGGCAGCGCTCAGGGGAAAAGGTTATAATGTGGTTTCCAGGAACAGAACTTTTGAAGCCGGAGCGATAGGCGAGTATAACGCTGACGCGGTTGTCTTCGCCACGATAACAAAGTGGAGAAAATTCAATATGCCGCTTTACTCTTCCTTTAAGGTGGCCATGGAGTTCGAGATGGTCTCTAGTGAAGGGCAAAGGATCTGGCGCGCTTCATTTGATCAGAAGGCGTCACAGATAAGCCGCGACAAAGAGGTCAGGCGAGTGCTCACGACCGAGATATACGAGCCGCTCATCTCAAGGATCGTCAGTAACGCTTTTTATAGTCTTCCCGTGGCAACCGGTGCCGTCGGTGTTACCGAGGGTGATGAAAAGAGATACTTCGATTGGCTTCCTTAACTTAAGGTCATCATGATCTGAAATGGAGAGTGATCGTTATGCTTCCGCCGCATACGCTTAATACAGCGAACACGCTGACCATAGTACGGGTACTCCTTGTGCCTGTTTTTGTCCTTTTATTTATAAATCACTTCTATACCACGGCTCTCGTTGTTTTTATAACGGCCGGACTTACCGACGCGATCGATGGCTTTATCGCGAGACGTTTCAACCAGCAAACAGAGTTCGGCACCGTGATGGACCCGGTTGCCGACAAGCTCCTTATGATATCCTCTTATCTTGTGCTCGGCATAATGGGCTGGCTTCCTGCTTTTCTCCCGCCTCTCGTTATACTCCGCGATGTTGCGCTCCTCACGGGTTACATGCTCATAAAAAGCTCCGGCGCGGAGCTCAAGGTCAGGCCTAGCATCCTCGGAAAACTCACAACGGTCTTTCAGGTCTCAACGGCCGTCTACGCCATGTTCCTCTCCGGCCAGATAAACTTGCTCTTAACGATCCTTATATACGGAACGGTTATCTTCACCGTCTCAAGCGGCCTCCACTACACATACAGGGAGATAATGATACTTAAGAAAAGCAGCGGGGAGTAGGTGGTTCGGCGCGAGGACGCACAGGGCAATAAGAAAAATAAAATCAGGAGGTAGAGATGAAGCTGAAAATTGCAGTTACGTTAATTGTTTTTGTGGTAAGCGCTTCTAGCTGTTTTGCAGCTTCGGATGGTGCGAAGTCTAGATCGGGATTGTTTTTAGAAGGAATCAAAGCTGGCAAAGTCGAGGCCGCCTACGATAAGATTTTAAAAGGTTCTCCTATGAATATGATACAGCCACAATCAGTTGTGATGCTTAAACAGCAAACAGCTACCATACTATCTTTTTTTGGAAAAGTTATCGGATATGAATTAATACATGAAGAGTCTTACGGTTCTTCTTTTGTAGAGCTGGTTTATATTATGAAATTAGAGGATGCTCCTATATTTTGGAAGTTTTATTTCTATAAACCTAATAAAGAATGGTTCGTAACTGGGGTGACATTTAATACAGACCCTGACTTGTTAAAAACTGCAGAATGAAGCTTGTAGGGTGGGCCATTGCCCATTAAAGGTGATGTATATTGATTTGTAAGCGGTTATGAGTTAAGGTTAGATGTTTGTGAGCCTTATCCGGTAAAATACATAAGCAGATAAAATAAAATATGCTATTCAACACGACAGAATTTTTCTTATTTTTCGCTCTCATCTACATAGTCTACCTGCTTGCGACCCATAAGCTTCAAAATGTCATACTGCTTGCGGGAAGTTACTTCTTTTACGGCTACTGGGACTACAGGTTCCTTGGCCTTATTGTAGTATCAACGCTGGTAGATTTTGTCGCGGCGCAG
>DAOVXI010000056.1 GCA_030636245.1 Deltaproteobacteria bacterium | reverse complement strand
TAATATTTAATTATTTTTTTCTAGCATCAAGCGTACTGACATCTATAAATGGAAGCGCTCCGCCCACGACCTGTGGAAAGTGCCCGTCCCACTTCTCTATGGCCCTTAGCTGAAGTAAGGCTGGTGTAATAGTCTCTCTCTGCATCTCCTGTGCCGTGGCCTCGGCCTCTGCACGTCTTTCCTTCTGCTGAGACTCTATCTTTACCCTCTCAAGGTCACGCTGAGCCTTAAGAACCCTCTGCTCGGCTGTCTGTTTTTCTTCGATTGCCGTGTTAAAGCTATGAGAGAAGGTGAAGCTTACGATATTGAACTCATCTACTATGATATTAAAGGGCTTAAGGCGCGTAACAAGGCTCTCCTTGATAAGTGTCTTTACCTCTTCCCTTTTGGTTATAAGCTCCTCAGCGGTAAAATGAGCGGTCGCGGCCTTGACCGACTCCTGCACGGAAGGGTCTATTACGCGATCCTTAAACATAAGACCTATCTCCTGATAGACCTTGCTTGCCATGCCCGGGTCAACGTGATAGTTAACGGCAATCGTCGATGAAACTTCTTGAAGGTCCATTGAACTTGCCGTGGCATCCGTCTGCGCCTTCTGTATCCTGACATCTATCTTGATAATATCCTCTATAAAGGGAATCTTGAAACGTAGCCCCTCACCAAGCGTTGTATCCTGAATTCCTCCAAAGCGGCTGAAAACAACCCCTCTTTCACCCGGCCCGACTGTTTCAAAAGCCGAGCTGATTATTATAAGCGCTAAAACCACTATGCCTACCGCGGCAATGGTTCCAGTGGGTGCCTTTGGTATCTTTGGTATCTTTATCTCCGGTATCTCTGCCATTGTGTTAATTCCTCCCTTAGGTTAATTCACATACTTCAGTTTTTAGAGTAGTCAACATAGCACATAAAACAAAACCAAACAACCAAAAGAGATAAAAAAAGCCCCTTAAAAAAAGGGGCTTAATAAAAGCATATATCAACGATAAACGCTATTTACTGGAAAGTAACTCCACAACCTCACTCCTATTGTGCTTTTCAGCGTAATCAAGGGCGCTGAGGCCATCAGTGCTTTTCATCTTAGGGTCCGCACCCTTACTTAGAAGATACTTCACGAGATCGGTAAGACCGGTGCCGGAGGCTATAATAAGGGCTGTATGACCCCTGCTGTTCTTGGCATTAATATCCGCCTTATTTTCTACAAGCAACTTCGCTATATCCTCAGAGTTTCTAGCAACAGCCCAAAGAAGAGCCGTCATACCGTTCTCAGCCTTAATGTTAAGCTTTGCTTTCTTCTTGACAAGCATCCTAACGATCTCATCATTCCCTGTGGCAGTGGCGATGACAACAGCCGTTGCTCCGTGACCATCCCTCTCATTCATAGGTATGCCTTTTTTAAGGACTAACTCCACAACCTCTTTGGCGCCCTTCTCTGAGGCTACCATTAATGCGTTAAGGCCCTCAACGTTCTTGGCCTTAAGGTTAGCGCCTTTTTTTAAAAGCAGTTCTACGATTTCATGATGGCCTCCGCCAGCGGCAAGAAGCATCGGGGTCCAACCGCTGTTGTTCTTGTCCTTGACCTTAGCGCCGGAAGAAAGAAGCATCTGTGTGATATCCATCTCGCCCATGCCGGCGCTCATCATAAGAGGGCTCCAGCCCTCATTGTTCTTTATATTTACATTAGCGTTCTTACCTATGAGGTACTCAACAAACTCTGTATCGCCGTTTCCGGAACCCCACAAGATCGCTGCCCATCCATTCTCGTTCCTGGTGTTCACATCCGCGCCTTGCTCCACCAACCGCATGAACTTAGCATAATCACCGCTCATGGCGGCAGGCATTAGCTCCTCGTTCATGCTCTGAACCTCAGCCTTGGAGGCGTTTGCCGAAAAGGCCGAGAACACGAATAATATTATAACTACTAAAAATGATATTAAATTTATTTTCTTCACATTTCCCCCTAATATCTTAATTATTACTCAGAGTATCATAACTTGATCGGTATTCAAACAAAAGAATCCCTGTAGCGTCTCTTTCCAAATGGTTGACCGCCCACGGGATAAGGATTATACTCAAGTAAACAAGACAAAAGAAAGGCTACTTCAAATGATAAACCATAAACTCGTACTTCCCGAACACCTGAACCACTACGGCTATCTATTTGGAGGCTACCTGCTGCGATGGGTCGACGAATATGCATATATAACCGCTAACCTGGACTTTCCCGGACACAGGTTCGTTACCATCGGACTTGATAATGTAGTTTTTAGAAAAAGTATACAGCAGGGCTCTGTCCTGAAATTCGACATAAACCTTACTCGCCGAGGTAAAACATCGGCCACCTATAACGTACACGTTTTCAGCGATTCAATTGAAACAAGCAAGGAAGAGCTGGCCTTTGACACCAATATCTCATTCGTAAATATTGATGAACAAGGTGAGAAGCAACCGATAAGAGTAAAAAAATAAAAAAAGCCGGCCAAAATGGCCGGCTTAAAATTCATACAGTAAATTTTTTAAAAGGTCCTGCTAACGGAGGATGAGCTCCGAGAAAGGATGAATCGTCCAAGGACCTTATCCTTGACTATAATATGCTTCCGGAACCAATCAACAACATGTGCCCCTATCTCCCGGGTTAGGGCTTCACATGATCCGCCCTCACCTATTCTTTCCTTCAGGCTTGCCAGCTTATCAATAAACTCGGTATGGAGTTCCAGATGCTCTACCATATCAGGATATCTGTACTTATGCATTGCCTGTTCTTCTTCATGAAAATGAACAACTACATATTCATCAAGAAAGTTAAGAAGACCCAAACACTTCTCTAAGCCTTCGCCTTCTTCAATGGCTGTTGCGAACTCGGATAGTCTTTGAAGAAGTTCCTTGTGTTGTTTATCCTGCCACGAGACACCGGTCTCAAGTTCTTTTACGAAATCTATCTGCACAATATGTTAGTTATATCCTCAGTTACCTACTAATTACTTACAGGTGAACGAAGTATTATCTCTTCGGAGCCAGCCCCTTTAGGCTTGGACTCTGTAGCACCTTTTGCGCTAAGCCAGGCATGAAAACCGCCCTTTAAAGCACGTACATCTGTAAATCCATCTTGCATGAGTAGGAACGCCGCACGGGCGCTCGAAGCTTCACTTGGTCACGTGCAGTAAGTGGCGATAGTGACATCCTTACTAATGCCATTTAACTCTGCCCACTCCAACAGCTCCGGAATAAGCACCCTCATGTCACCCTTTATCTTCAGGGAGCTGTTCTTGTAAGCGTTTCTTGACCGAACATCAATAACAACAACCTCTTTATTGGCCGCCATCATGCCTTTGAGTTCATCAACGCTTATCCTGGGAATATCAAGTTGGTCCTCAAATGATGGACCGGCAAATGACATGGTAGTAATAAACACACTTACTACCCCAAATAAAATTGATGACAACAATATCTTTTTGATCATAAGCAGCACTCTCCAAATTTATTATTTTTCATCTCTATGTAACTTCTCAGCTGATCCGCAGTTTAATGTCTTACACGGGACCTACTTCGGCAGCCATCTGAGCAGTGTGCAACCCGAGGCCAAGAAAAACCTCTTCACTCTTGCAAATGTATTATATAATAAAATAAAGTAGAATGAAATTAAAGTTTATTAACTTTTACCCGATAAATAGTATCGGGCTATATCTCTTTTTCTACGCTGTACTCCATAATACCGCACCAGAACCCGCTCTCGTTCAAGGCCTCGCTCTCCCACCTGAGTATCTTCAAGTGAGCCTTCTCCATCTCGAGTAACCGTGTCAAGACGACCTTTTCCTTAGGAGTGGTTGCGGCCTTAAGGTGCTTCAAGTAAAAAGCGACGGCTTCTTCCTCATTCTTCATGCCTATCGCTATGGCATTAACATCGGTCGGATTTGACTTGAGCTTATCTATAAGTTCGTTCTTATCTCCAAAAGATGGGGTCTCTTTATGCAGACCCGCTCTCAAGGCTTCCGAGTATGTCGGGCAATCCTCACCTTTATCAAGGGTAGCGAGTATTCCCCTGATCACCTCCATGTGCTCAAGCTCTTCTTCCGCCAGGTGAGCAAAAACCCCCTCGCCTTTACCTTCGGCAACTACAGTTGCCGCATACTGATAGTACGCAAAACCTTCCAGCTCTGTTTTAAGGGCAACGGCAAGCGCGTCCCTTACACTCAACTTTTCCATGGAATCCTCCTTTAGTAGAAAGCGATCAATACTTAACCCTTTTCGATATCTCTCTTTTTCTCAAAGGCCTCGCCTCTTATTTTTTCTTCACATGCATGACAAATTGTAGCGTCTGAGACCTTGCCGCAAACCGAGCAGTGATGTTCCTTTATTTCTTTTTTTACTTCGCTTTTCTTCTCTTCATTCTCTGCCATTTTTACTCCTCCGATAAGTTATTTAATTTTTAACACATTAAAATGAATTATGCCGCTTGAAGTTCCATGGGTATATCGCAGCAATAATGGTTGAATGTAGAGTCGTACCCGCTTAAGACCATCATCTCGGCTCCGCACTCGGGACAAACGTAAACATGGTTTACCCTCGATGACTGCTCCATCGCCGTATCACAGCAAACAGGGGCGAATTGTCCATCCGCGCTCTTCACAATGGAAAGCTCCGAGCCGCATACCGAACATACAAAAACCTGACCGACCTTTAAAATATCTCCCACTACCGCGTCTCCCTTACTTTGGGTCTTTCAGTAAATTCATCGTAGTGCCGCAACACTTGGGCTCAAGTGTACCCACCCCACCCTTTGTGACCATTACCATCGCACCGCATTTATCACAGCCATAAGCGCTTCCGACCTTTATGGTCCAGGTACTCATCCACTCATCCGTTGTCCACTCCGCGTCCTTAAGTTGCTTCTCACTCACATCACTCATCTGTTTTCCTCCCAGAGCCTCACTCAGTCAGTCCTTCAATTCTTCTTAGAAACCTTCCAATATTTAAATTACAAAAACCACTAAAGCCTGCTTACTAAATTCTTAAAGGTTAGCCCCATAAGTTCCTTACCATCATCAACGTTCTTTGATTGAATAAGGACCTTCATTGTATCCCCAACACCTCCAGGTAAAACAAGATCCCTTATACCACGGTTATGGGCTATGCTCTCAGCTGTCATATCATCTGCGGTGCTTGCCACTTCTGCGCCGTCCAAAATGCCCGAGCCGAGAAGAAAAGCACTCTGCGTCGTATAACCAAGTGTCGTAAGTCCACAGCTTATGCCCTTTTTCTTAAGGGCTGAGAAGTCAAGATGGGCTGTAATGTCCTGCTCACCTATGTTTATGTACGGTTCTTCGTTCCTCGTGTGCTTATGGTGACACATATAGGTACCAACAGAGTTGCTGTATAACTCCTTTGAACTCTTACCGTAGTCTACCGTTATTATATATCCTTTTTCAAGAATATTTGAAGCTTCCTCCAACCACTGTAACGCACCCAATGACACCTCGGCCTGAGTTTCCTCACTCGGAGAAACACCCATGTCAGAAAAGAACTCTGTTATCTCATGACTACTCTCTTCACGTAAGCTCTCTTTAAGCTCTCCATCACTATCGAGTTCAACCATTACCTGGCGCGGCTCTCCGCCACTCCACCGAACCCTCTCAAATGGAATGGCATCCAAAAGCTCGTTTGAAAATATTACGCCGCCAACCTCTCCGAAGCGCTCTTTAAATTCATCAAGGGTGGCAAAAACATGCAAACCCGGAAGCCCCTCATTGCTTGACCCTCTCTCGATCATTGAGAAAACAAATCTTTCGGCATCGTCTCCCGAGAGATGAATAACTGCATCCATCACCCACTTAATTAGAAGCCCTCTGCCTCCTCCGGCCTCTATTATATGAAAGGGTCGTTGATCGGGAAGATTAGAGCTCATCTGAAGTATCTGTTTAGCTATAGCCCTGCCGTACTCACTACTAACATCAAGGCTTGTAACATAATCACCGCCAGCGCCCCACGGCTTATTCTCACCCGTATAGTAACCAACGCCAGGCGTATAAAGAGCAGCCTCCATGAACTCGGAAAAGGTTATACGCTCCTTTTCTTTTATAAGTCTCTTTATCTCTTTTATACACTCGATAGAGCCGCTTTGAGCGGTTATCGGAGGCCCGATAGGGTTCTTAATACTCATGACATCACTCTTTACTGCGTCACTGTCTTGGTTGTCTCTTCTTCAACTTCTTCTTCCACAAGAACAAACGCACCCTTCGGGGCAAGACAGTCCTCACAAACATCCGGCGGTTCTGCACCGATATGAAGCATTCCGCACTCAGTACATCTCCAGTGTTTATCTTCAGCCATCAGTACAAATCCCCCTCATAAGGACATTATATAATAATACTTATTTAATTCCAATATTTTAAGTTGTTATATCTCGAGGATCATGCGGTTAAGTCCGGAGAAGTGATCTATTATTGATTCGCAGCCGGCATCCTCAAGCTCTATGCGTCCTCGAAAGCCGTATGAAACACCCACAACATCAATGTCTGCCGCTTCCCCTGCTTCGACATCCACCGCGCTGTCACCAACAAAAAGGCTTTTGTCACTACGCATATCAAGCTCGTTCAGCACCATAAGAAGTGAGTCTGGCTCTGGTTTCTTGTTCTCGACCATATCCCCGCCAACAATGCAGTCAAATAAAGTAAATAGGTCCAGCTCCTTAAGTATCTCAATGGTTGGCTCAATGGGTTTATTAGTAGCTATCGCAAGCGTGTAGCCACCTGTCTTGAGTGCCTCCAGGGTCTCCTCCACCCCCGGATATGGTTCTGTGTGCACCGTCAGGTGGTCAAGGTAATAGCTAATAAACACCTCTGTAGCCCTCTTAAGGAAATCTTTATCATCCCTGCCCGTCAGATCCTTCAAAAGGGTTAACACACCCATACCGATGTGAGAGCGTATCTCCTCCTCGCTTCGCTCACTAAGGCCAAGGTCAAGTAGTGTTTTGTTGGCACTCCAAGCTATATCCCTGCTTGAGTCTACAAGAGTGCCATCGAGATCGAATATCAATACCTCTCTATCCGAGTAGTTTTTCATAGTTGGCATACCATATTATACATGACTTTCTTTACAGTATACAGTCAATCTGTTAAAATCACATAATTAAAATGAAAGAAACGGTTATTAAGCTATGAGACATCCATGTGTCGCGGGTCAGTTCTACCCCAAGTCAGCCCAATCGCTTGAGAGGGCTGTATCCGAGTACCTTAACGTAAAGGTAGAAAAGAAAGAACAGGCTGTTGCGATAATCGCTCCCCACGCCGGCTATATTTATTCAGGAGCGGTTGCCGGAACAGTGTACGCAAGCGTGAAAGTGCCTGAGCTAACCATACTGCTTGGACCGAACCATACAGGGCTTGGCGAGAAGGCATCGGTGAGCACCTACGGCAAGTGGGACACACCGCTTGGCGAGGTAGAGGTTGATAACGGTTTCGTGGACCTGCTGCTTAAGGACACAGAACTCTTCCAGCCGGATGATATGGCGCACGCAAGAGAGCACTCGCTTGAGGTCCAGCTCCCTTTTCTTCAAGCCGTAAACCCTGAGACCCGTATTGTCGCTATAACCCTTATGCACGGAAGCTACGTGTCGGCAAAGGAGATGGGTGAGCATCTCTCCAAAGTTATCAAGGAGTACGGTAAAGAAACACTGATAGCCGTTAGCTCGGACATGAACCACTATGAAAGCGAAGAAGAAACAAACAAAAAAGACAAACTTGCCATTGAAGAGATACTTAAGCTTGACGCAGAGCAGCTTATGAGCGTAACTGAAGAGAAAGACATCTCCATGTGCGGCGTATTCCCCGCAGCCGTTGCCATAGAGGCATCAAAGATACTAGGAGCAACTAAGGCGCGCCTCATAAGCCACGCCACAAGCGGTGACGTCTCCGGCGATAAGGAGCAAGTCGTTGGATACGCCGGGTTCCTTATAAAATAACAGCCACAAGCTACTCTCATGGCGTCATATGCAACCATATAGATTACTGTAATTATTACTAAAAATCACATACAGGAGTATAGATAAAAATAATGGAAGTCAGAACTCGTTTCGCACCAAGCCCGACAGGATATCTTCACATAGGAGGCGCCAGAACAGCACTCTTTAATTACCTTTTTGCAAGAAAACACAAAGGAAAGTTCGTCCTTCGAGTCGAAGACACCGACACGCAGCGAAGCACGGATGAAAGCATAGATGCTATACTGGAGGGCATGAAGTGGCTTGAGATGGATTTTGACGAAGGCCCGTTCTATCAAAGCAAACGTTTTAAGCTTTACCGCGAGCATGCGGAAAAACTGCTTTTCGAGGGCAAGGCCTACCGCTGTTGGTGCACGGCCGAAGAGCTTCAAGAGCGGCGTGACGCGGCAATGAAAGCAGGCAGACCTCCAAAGTACGACGGTAAGTGCAGAGAAAAGACGGATGGCCCGGACGAGGGCTATACGATAAGGTTCAGGGTGCCACCTGGCAAGACCGTTTTTAAGGACCTTATAAAGGGCGTGATCTCAATTGAACATGAAGAGGTAGAGGACCTCATAATACTACGTAGCGACCGCACCCCGACATATAACCTTACTGTCACCATTGACGACGCTACAATGGGCATAACCCACGTAATACGCGGCGATGACCACATAAATAACACCCCAAAACAGATGCTGATGTATGAAGCACTCGGCTTTAAGATACCCGAGTTCGCTCACCTGCCCATGATCCTGGGAGCGGACAAAAAGCGGCTCAGTAAGCGCCACGGAGCTGAAAGCGTAACCGCCTACCGTG
>DAOVXI010000116.1 GCA_030636245.1 Deltaproteobacteria bacterium | reverse complement strand
CTTTCATCCAAAAAACCAAGTTTACTATTATCAATCCTACCCTCACCCATAGTAAAAAAATAATTACCATTTATCGTACTAAAAATTTTCGCAACCGAGGTGCCCGCGCCCTTTAAACCGACATCAACATCAACCCTACCGCTAACAGATTCACTCAGTCCCTGCTCCTTTAAGTAACTCGAGACCTCAACTCCTGTTGCTTGAAAATCTACAACTATTTCGGGAGGTTGGGGGTTGCTGTCCACTGAGAGATTCCCCTGCATAGAGCCGCCGTAGGCACCGAATCTGCCAAGGTTGATATCCAGTTTGCCATCTCTTAACTTCAATATGACCTTTACGTTATCCAGTATCAGAAAAGGATGAACAAGACGCACTGCCTTAACTATAACCCTCGCATCAACCGATTTTAGCGAAGCAAACGGCAATTCACTTGAAGGTAGCAACTTTTTCTTATCTCCCTTAGCATTTTTTGTATCCGACCCATCATGCTCCTTGCCCTTCTTCTTGTCCTTATCTACCTTCAACCACGGTTTAAGATTAAGGTAGTCTGAGTCAATTGCGGCAAATATAAACGGCTTAGTCTTGGACAGATCTATCGTTCCGTGACCTCTAATGTCACTCTCACCCTGAGTAACAATCAAATCCTTTAGAAGAAAAACATTTTCCTCAGAGTCGTTAACATGAGCCTTTAATTTAAGCGGACCGCTAACACCCATCTCCATTCCGAGAGAGCGCCAAAGCGTATCAAGCTCCTTTACATCAACACTCAGTTCTGCGTTTATACCTCGTATCGCAAGAGGGTTCTTTACATCACCTTTAAGCGCGACCTTTGCGCCAAGAGTGTTTACGAGTATATCCATTGACCACGACAACTCCGGATCCAAAATAGATCTCAAAGATCCGAGGCTGCCACTTACATCAAAGGGCATACTATTATAAGAGCCGAGCATGCGCACTTTCACTGCTTCATCAGAGGACGGCATCTTAACCGTAAGCTCATCAAGGGCAGCTTCATGCACCGCACCGCTGCGTTGATCACGATAAGAAACATGGCCGTTGCGTATCACTATAATATTAATTACTATACCGGGAACGCTTAATTCTTTTTTACTATCGCCGGCTTTCTTTTCAACAACATCAGCAGCAGCCTTAACCTTAATATCATCCTGAGTGACCGCATCTACTGTGGGCGGCGTGAACTCAAGGTTGGATAATCCTTTTTTATTAACCTGAAGGAGTATCTCGGGCTCACTTAAGATAAGGCGTTTCACCTCTACAACGCCTTTAAGAAGGCTTAAAAGTCCCACCTCAAGCTCAAAGGAACCGATCGAGGCCATAACCTTATCCCCTGCCCACGAAGCGTTTGAGAAAGTTACATCATTTATTATAATGTTCGGTGTAAAGCCGAGCTTTACCTTTATATCGCCCTTCATCTCAAGCTTACGTCCCGTTGCGTCGTAGACGGCCGCTTCTATCTCAGGCTTAAGCGAGTTAAAATCGTAGCTCTTTACGATCACAAAGGCAGCGGCAACAACGGACAAAAAGAGCACCACACTTGCGAGTATTATCCATTTAATGATTTTCATAGCATATAGTCCTTAAGGGGTTTTATAAATGATATAACCCCTTGGTTAATGTTGCAAGACAAAGTTTTGAGACAGCATCGCAAAGCCCTATTTATCAGAGTTGAAGCCGCCTAGCCACTTCATGGTACTGTTAAGTGAGTTTTGGTCAAACTTCAGGCGGAACCTTATAAAGGGCCCCTTACTTGTATAGTCTCCGTTCGAGAAGTCCTCATCCTCAAAGCCTGCTATGTTATATCCGAGGCTTAACCACATATTGGTTGCAAAGCTATAACCAAATGATGCGCCCACACGGTGGTCCGTAACACCGGTCTCGAATGTGCGGAGCAGACTCGCGTATAAACCTATATCAAAGTTATTTGTAAGGTCACGGCGCGCCTCAACCCCCATGAGATCGGTATAGCCCTCAAATTCAATGCCGTCTATGTGGTCAACCACGTACCGCGAACCGTACTGGAATGCGATCTGGGTCTCTCTGTTAAGTTTATAATTAACATTCAGATTGTTCACGAGCTTCTTCTCCGCGAACTCCATGGCTGAGTTAGGGTCTTCATGAAGAACATAATCAAACTTATCCAGGAGTGTCCACTTGCCAAATAACGGCCTGTACACGGTACCTACCCTGACATTAATATTGTGGCTATCCGGCTGAACTTCATTTTCTACCCTGCCCTCCAAATAAGAGAAGGTTACCCCAAGCCCCTCTCTAACCTCTCCATACACGCCTGCAAAGATAGTTCTCTTTATTTGAAGCGGGCTTACCCTGTAATCGACCCTTGCGCTTAGGCCCCAGTCAATTGCCTTATATGACGCGCCAAGGCTAATGGCCGTGAAGTCATCGGGATCGGCCGAGCTTGATGGGACATTCAGGTTGTGCTTTGGCGCATTCAAGTCCTTGATCGTATCGCTTTTTTCAAATGACCCATTCAGGCTGAATTTCTCACTGATGTTATAGGCCTGCCTCAGGCCGGTGTTCGTAAAGACCCTCTCACCGTTCTCGTTAAACTGTCTGCCGACACTGCTTGTAACATCACTGCCTCTCCATGGAGTAGACCTGAAGCCTGCCCTTGTGGAGTTTGATTCTTTATCTTTTCCATAGGTAAACTCCTGCACACCGAAGAGAGTGACGTAGTTATTAATTATATAATCCACCCCAAATGTTGTGCGGGTTGGATAATCTGCATTCTCATTTGCTCCGAATATCGATTGATCATGTTGGAGCTTCAGCTTAACCTTACCCTTTAGCACATCAAGCGTGCCTCCGAGCATAAGCTGGGTCGAAACCTTATCATCAAAACCTTTGAAGAGATCCACCGCTCTCCTAAGTCCCACGAAACCGGAGTAGCCGGTGTTCCTGTAACTTGCCTTTGCCTCCGCCACTGTCCGCTCAGAGTCGGTCGAGAGGTTGATATCCCTGAAGGCAAGCCAACTGTACGCAAGCCTGTCGCTTGACTGGTACACGCCCTCGATGCCGTATTTTCTGGTATCACTCTCCGTACCGTTTTGCTGGCCTAAACCGAAAGTGCCTTCCTGCTCTCTAAAGTATGCCCTCAGGTCAAGCTTCTTACCGTCTCTGGAGAGCTCGACAAGATAAGCGTCTCCGCTGCTTCTTACGTTATAGAACTCCTTCTCTGTCCTTGCCATCTCCGCGCTAAGCGTAGAGTACTTCGTAAGCTCATAGGCTACATCAATGCCCAATAGATCCCCGCTGCCGCCGACCGTGCCCTCATGCACCACCGTGGCACCGGCCTTGACCTTATGCTCCTTAAAGTTATAGCCGATCCTTCCGCCGTAGTTCCAGGCATCACCAACAGGGTCATAGCTTTCATAATCAACCACGATATAGATCGGGTTGAATGAAACGTCGCGGCTTGCGATAGGCTCTTTAAAGTATATGGATGAGTCGTCATAATTAATGTCATAGTCTATGTGTCTGGTAAGGGCCCTGCTTGAAACGATAACCTCGCTCCTTGTCCTGTCCCTGGTCTCAATTATTATCTTCTCGCTGTTCTCAACGATACCGCCCAAAGAGAGATAATAAAGCCCTGAGGTGCCGTCCCCTCTGAGCTCGTCCCGCATAAAGCTCTGGTGGGTCTGAGAGGCAAAAGCCTTGATCTCATAGTTCTCCCCATGCGCTTCTGTCTTGAAGCCGGTAAGGCTTCTATTGTAGCGGGAAAGTTTTGTTACGGTAAGCCCCGTTCTGTAGTCTCCGAAGAGAGCGTAGAACTTGCCCTTTTCTATCTTCAGGTATAGCTTCTCACTTGAGGTGCCCTCATAGCGCTGCTCTGTTGCGTCCCCGTATACGGTATAGTAAGTGCCGGGGTCTATTATGCCGTGGAGTTTTTGCCTGTCCTCCTCCGTGCCACTCTCTGAATCAAAGGCCACTGTCAGGAGGTACTCTCCCTTTATGCTTCCCTTTGCATAGAAGGCCAACCTGCCTTCCTCGTGAATATCCTCTTCCGCGCCGCTTGCCTTTGCCGCGACCATATTGCCATCGATCGTGTCATAGGCAAGAGTGCCCTCAGCTATACCGACAAGTATCAACTCCCTTGCCTGTGCTATTATGTATGGCCTTATCTCATGAACGCCGCTTGCAAGGTTTATCCTTACCACCGCCTCGCCCGACTCACTTGTCGGCTCAAGCTCTAAATAAATAGTGCCGTCATCCTCGACAAGGTACTGGCTCATCACCTTATCCCTGCCAAGCATCGGAGCCAAGTCCAGCTCCTCGATCCTTCTATGAGCTCTATACGGCTCCTCCACGCTGAACTCACCGACTATTCCCTTTCTCGCGGGATGACCGTCCTTATCGGTAAGCCTTATGGCTATGATGGGCACGGTCTTACCGTCAGCGGTAAGCCTTGACCTCTCCTCCATAAGCTTTGCAACTACAGGCGCGGTAGAGTAATGAACAACCCTCTCTATGCGCTCCACCTCATTGCCGTCTTTATCCACTCCGACCGCGGCAAAGAGGTTGTCTCCTTCACTCAGCACAACACCTCTCCAGTTACTCAGCAAGACCGTGTTACCGCTGTTCTTATCAATGCCCTCGAAGTATACGGGGTTGACCTCCTCACCGTCCAGGTAAAGAACGACCTTCATCCCGGCTTCATGCTTAACGCTAGGGCTGTACCTTGCTATAGGCGGATAGACGTTCTCATCAGGGAAGAACCACTCAAAGCCCGGCTTGTCATCAGGGCTCAGGTTGCGCCTCATCGACTCTACGGTGAACTTGCTGTGGTCTCGTGCCTCATTGTCTCTCTCATCCTCCCACAGGAGCGCTCCTCGTTTACTATAGGTCGCAACACTAACCTCTTCACTGTTGACCCTTGTGTCGGTGGCCATGTACTTACGATATGCCTTCTCTGTTAAAAGCCTTACCTCGACACGTCTGTTGAGCGCCTTGCCTTCTTTGGTGTCATTGGTGGCCACAGGCTCGTCAAAACCCTTGCCCTCACTGATTATATTGGAATCATCAAGCGTGAGCTTATCTTTAAAGTAATCCGCTACGGACTCTGCCCTTGCCAGTGAAAGCGCGTAGTTATCCGCGAAGAGATGCCTGTTCTTCTCGCTTATCAGAACAGAGCTTGTGTGACCCACGACAAAGATACTTACGACATCGGTACCCTCTACCTCGGCAACTATTTTATCCAGCTCTTCTTTGTCGCTCTCGCTCAGCTCTGTCCCGAGCACAGGGAAGTGAGGCCTCAGGGTGAACTCAGGGAGTTTCTCCTTCTTGATGTCATAATCAAATATATCTATCACATTCACGGCAACAGGCGTCATCTGGTGCCTCTGTGACGGGGTATCAAATGCGAGCATCGCTCTTGCCTCAAGCAACTGCTCTTTACGCATCTCCTTGAGAGCGGTCTTCAGGGTTATGACCGTCATGAACTCCTCACCCATGATATCAAGCCTGATCGCGAGCATGTTGTCCGTTATTATCGGCTCCTCTATGGCAACATCATCCATCAATAAGGTACCCGGAATATAGGTAGCGCCCAGAGGCAGTACGACCGTAAGGTTTATGTTCCTAAGCGGTATGGTACCCGTGTTGATGGGCATCTCATACTCCACAACATCGCCGAGTATCTCGCTGTTCAGCTCAAGGGTTGCCTTGCCG
>DAOVXI010000074.1 GCA_030636245.1 Deltaproteobacteria bacterium | reverse complement strand
GTCATAAAGTCGAGCCCCGTGAAGCTAAGCAAAATAGCGCTTATTATAAAGGCAAGTATGAAGAGAGCCGAGAAGCCCAACACGCTTCTTAGTATCTCTATCGGCACCGCCTTCCCTGCAAGTTTAACGGGGATGACCGCATGGGGGTGAATGAGTTTGTAAATTTCTTTATAGACCAGCTTTAGTATCAGTAGCACCCGGACGCATTTTATCGCACCTGTTGTTGAGCCTGCCGAGCCACCTATGAACATAAGGCAAAGTATTATGAGTTGAGCATAGACGGGCCAGTTGCCGTAATCAGCTGAGGTGTAGCCTGTTGTTGTGATGAGAGAGACGGCCTGGAATGAAGCGTATCGGAGCGATTCTCCGATGCCCGCAAAAACGGCTCCCTTAAGGCATATCGTTAGAATTATCGTTGAGAGAGCTATCATTAAGAGATAGAATTTGAACTCCTCGTTCTTTGTATAGGAGATGAGACCCTTCCTGAAGAATCCATAGTGAAGGGCAAAGCTCGCACCACCGAGTATCATAAAGAACATAACAACGACCTCAACATAAACGCTTCCGAAGTGAGCAATGCTGGCGTTCTTACTTGAGAAGCCGGCGGTCGAGACGCCTCCGAGCATGTGTATGAATGAGTCGTAGATGCCCATCCCGCCTATGATAAGGAGGACAAGCATGGCAAATGAGATGACCGCGTATACTATAAAGAGAATGCGGGCCATTTCTTTTATGCGTGGAACGAATTTGTCTCCTGAGATGGTAGAGGCTTCCGCTTTATAAAGCTGCATGCCACCGATACCGAGTAGCGGCAGTATGGCAACGCTTAATACGATGATACCCATTCCGCCGAGCCAGTGGGTGAAACTTCTCCAGAAAAGTATTCCGTGAGGGAGGGACTCGACGTTGTTCAGGACAGAGGCACCGGTTGTTGTGATACCGCTTGTTGCCTCAAAGAGACAGTCTATGACAGATGGTATGGCGCCCGAGATGTAGTAGGGCAGGGCACAGACGATGCTCGCGCTTATCCACGATACCGCCACAACCAGAAAACCTTCTCGGTGGCTTATCTCTATGCCGGGTGAGCGAAAGATGAAAAAGAGTGACCCGCCGATGCCTATGCTGGCGGCGGAGCTTATTCCAAAAGCAACCGTGTCGCCGTCGCCGAAGAAAGCGGAGACAGCAAGGGGGATAAGCATTGCAAGACCCAGCGCCATGCATATAAGCCCTGCTATATTAAGTATTACCTTGATCCTCAATTTTATTCCTTATCTTAAAAGAACTCTGGTTTTACCATGAGAGCTTTTTCAACTTGTGGTATTGCTTTTCTGAGCGCGAATATGACAACACTGTCTCCTGGGCCAAGGATGGTATCTCCTTTTGCGAGAGCTACTTCTCCGTCTTCTTTTGCTACCGCTCCAATTATGGCTCCATCGGGAAAATCTATCTCGTCGAGTGTTTTGCCGACTATGTCTGAAGTCTCCATGGCAACCGTTTCTATCGCCTCGACCCGTTCTTCAGCCAGTGTCTTTACGGATATTATCTTCCCTTTTCGCACGAATTGAAGTATGTCACTCACCGAGACAAGCCTCGGGGAAACGGCTACGTCTATCCCGACGGTTGAGACCATGGAGAGATACTCAGGCTTATCAATGAGCGCGATACATCTCTGTGCGCCAAGTCGTTTCGCCAAGAGTGAGGTGAGTATGTTCGCCTCTTCATCATCCGTTACGGCTATGAATGTATCCGTGTCGCCTATGTTCTCTTCTTCAAGAAGGCTCTGGTCAGTGCCGTCTCCGGCGATGACTATGGTTTTATTAAGGTGTTCTGCCAGATAGGTGCTTCTGTCCTTGTTTCTCTCGATTATCTTTATCTGTGTGCCTTTAATGCTCTCCATCTGCTCCGCGATGTATGCTCCGACGTTCCCGCCTCCGATCACAAGCACCTTGTGCGCCTTGGTGTGGGCTCCGCTGAAAAGTTTTGGAATGTTAGATGCCTCAGGCGAGGGGGTCAGGGCAAATACAAGGTCATCTGCTTTTATAATTGTCTTACCGTTTGGTATTATGGTCTCCAGGCCGCGGTAGATGGCAACGACAAGCAGCGAGCTTCCCTGGTAAAGTCCCTTCATGTCCTTGGTCGTAACGCCAACGGCCTTTGAGTCGGCCTTGACCCTGCAGCCAACGAGCTTTAGCTGACCGTCGAAGAAGTCAGCCGTATCCACGGCACCCGGCACCTCTATGATCTTTAGTATCTTCTCCGCCGCGACCCTTTCCGGGTTTATATTGAGGTCAAGGTCTATATAATCTTTTTCAAATATCTTCGTGTAGTTGGTGTACTCAGGGTTACGGATCCTTGCGACCTTCTTGGGCACACGTGACTGGCTCTCCGCTATGAGGCAAGCTACCATGTTTACCTCATCAGAGTCGGTAACGGCGATAACCATCTCGGCTTTTTCAATACCGGCTTCCAGGAGCGCCTGAGGGCTTGATCCGCTCCCGTGTACGATCCTTACGTCCAGGTGTTCCTTAACATCGCTTATGCGTTTTTCGTCTGTTTCTATCAGTACGACATCCTGGCCTTCGCTTGAGAAACGCTTTGCTATAGTGTATCCTACGACACCCGCGCCTATGATTATGACCCTCATTTTTTCTTACTCCTTTGAAGCTTTCTTGCTTCCTTTAAATTTCTTGTGTCCGCATCATCGTCGGACTTTGGTGTCTCAAGTATGAGAGGTATCTCTCGGACCCTCTTATCACTCAGGAAAGAAGCCATTGCCGCGCCTCCGAGCTTACCTTTGCCGAGATGTTCGTGACGGTCTACTTTAGAACCGCACTCGCCCTTTGAGTCGTTTAGGTGGATGACCTTTAGGTTCTTAAGCCCGACACCCTCGTCTATCTCACTGATCAGCTTTAAACCGTCTTTTTTTGTATTGAACGGATAACCGGCGGCAAAGCCGTGACAGGTGTCATAACAAAGCCCGACACGTACCCCTTTGCTCGCTTTTATTATCTTCCCGATGTTACTGAGCTTGCCTCCGATCTGTGTGCCTCCGCCGGCGGTATTCTCGATCAGTATTACCGGGAGCTTGCCTTTTATGCTCTTGGCACTTTCCATAAGCGCCATGGCTACCCGCTTTATACCAAACTTTTCGTCTTCGTCGTGAAAGCTTCCCGGATGAGTTACAATATACTCGGCTTTGATCTCTTTTGCTATCCTGAGCTCATCCGTGAAAAGCTTTTTGGACTTTTCATATGCTTCTTCAGACGGGGTGGCGAGATTTATCAGATAAGAGGTATGCACTACGATCGGTGCAAGCTCTGCCTCTTTCCTGAACTTTTTAAAGTCACGGACCTCGCTATCTTTTAGTGCATCTGCCTTCCATGTCCTCGGGCTCGAAACGAATACCTGCATCGTTGTGCACTCAAGCTCTGTTGCTCTGGCAACAGAGCGGCTTATGCCTCCTGCCGTGCTCGTGTGTACGCCTATCGGCATTGTTCGTCCCGTTGTGTTGACTGCAATTGTGTGAACATTATTTTTTATTCATCAGATCAAGGACCTTTTTCGCTGCCGAGCTGAGCGCGCTCGAGAGACCCCTGCCTTTAGCTAGTTTTTCGATATCTTTTTTATTTAAATGATTTAAAAGTTTTATCGCTATCCCGGGAGGTGTCTTGGGATTGGTAATAAGGGTATGTTTTATTCGGTAGTTTGCCATCCATTCTCTTTTTCTTGAGATCAGCCTTAATATATCTTCACTGGTTCCTTTGGTTGATGTAAGTTTTATTATCTCATCATCTGTTATTCGCGGGCTTTTAAGTACCGCTGTATAAACAAGTTTGTTGGTGCTCTTAACGAGTGTTTCACGAACCTCTTTGTTGCCCTCGAGTGCGAGCTTTATCTTGCCTGCAACGTTCATCTCCTTTAGACGCGCGATAAGGTTCTTGGGTTTTTCCGGTGCGTCGTTTTTTAGCTCATTCGGGACATCCGTTTCGCTGACCTGTTTATCGAGCTCCTCTTCGCTCAGCTCATGGCCCTCGGTCTCACTATCTCCAAGGGTCTTGGGGGTTTCCTCATCTGCTTTTTTAGCGTTCGTTGCGGCAGCGAACATCGAGACCCCCAGATCAGCTGCTGCCTCTCCCTTGTTCTCGTCATCCGTGGCTCCCGCAGCCTTGCTCTCTACCGCAGCAACGTCAATTACCTCTTTACCATCCATCTCTACTATCTCGGCCTGATCGACCCCGAGGAAGTCAGAAACCTTAAGGAAGACCTCATCCGGGGTGTTGTTGTTCTTCTTCATTGCGTCATAGATAAATGGTTTTTTCTTTATACGGGCAAGGTTTTCAGAGAGTGCTCTTACTATCTCAATGTTTCCGTGCAGTGCAAGCTTTTGCAGTGTTTCATCGCCTGTGAATGGGCTTCTGGCTATATGAACAAGAAGTTCTGTGTTCATGGGGTGCATTGAGGTGAGTTTTTCTATGATGACAGGGTCGAGCCTTTTTTCAAGAGCCTTGATCGTCAGGTCAAATCTGAAGTTCAAGAAGCTTTCGCGTGCGGTGTCGCTTATCTCCGGGTCCTTATCCCTGGTTAGAAGGTATACGGCGGTAAGAGCGTCTTCTGCGGTAAGGTCGCCTCTGCCTTTTGCTGCAAGCAGTTTGATCGTCTTGTGTGTCTCTTTTGAGACGTACTTAAAGACATTTTTATTTATCTTCATCTCAAGCTAACTTTCTATGCGGCGTTCTTTTCGGTGTCTTTGTTGCCTTGTTCTTTATCCTTGGACCTTAATGGAGGCTTGGTCCTTAAGAATCCCGGGATGGTTTTTCTGAAGAAAATACCGAGGTATCTGTTAAGAAAATTCGTTCTGCCGAGAAACGGTATGAACTGGGGCTTTCTTGCACCCGCTTCTGTGAGCGCAGAGCTTAGCTCCCTGGACTTTGGGTTGAAGCGAAGGCCTTTATGGAGTATGGACAGGGCTCCCTTTTTGTTCCCCGTTGCCATGTATATCTTGCTAAGGTTCAGATAGAAGATGCTTTGTGAGTAATCTTTTTTTATGGCTTTGGTGCAGAGCTCTTGACCAAGCCCGACCTTTCCCCACCTCAGAGCGATGCAAAGACCGTAGTAGGACATGGTCAGGGGGTCTTCTTTGTCACTCTTGTAGGCCTTCTCAAAGCAGATGGCGGCCTTATCGATATTGCCCTTTTTGTAGTGAGCAAGACCGCTGCTAAAGTTTTCTTCTTTTATCGTATCAGTCATTGTTTACCTCGAATATTTTTTTGAGTCCCTTTAGTACCAGAAACTCGTCGTAATGGTCGATCAAAGTTATATCATTTAATAGTATGGAGGCTTGACCTCCGGTTGCTATAACCTTGTCGCATGAGCCGGCTTCCTTTTTCATTCTTTCCACTATACCGCTTACAAGCCCGGCGTAGCCGAAGTATATGCCTGCCTGCATCGATTCCTGTGTGTTCTTGCCGATAACATGTGTCGGCTTTTCAACCTCGACCCTGCTCAGCTTTGCGGCCCTGCTGAAGAGCGCGTCCGAGGATATTACTATCCCGGGAGCGATGGCTCCTCCGGCGTACTCTCCTTTTTCCGTCACGTAATCAAAGGTTACAGCCGTGCCGAAGTCTACAACAATAAGAGAGCTCTTATGTTCGCTGTAAGCGCCGACAGCGTTAACGATCCTGTCCGCACCGACCTCCCTGGGATTATCTGTCATGATAGGCATCGTCGTTTTTACTCCGGGCCCTATGACGAGCGAGTCTATGCCCAGGTACTCGCTCAGTGCTTCCTTAATGGTGCCCGTAAGCTTTGGTACGACACAGCTTATGGCCGCGCCGCTTATGACGCTCGTGCTTATCCCCGCCGCTTCAAAGAGTGCCGATATCTGCGTGCCATACTCGTCCTTTGTTTTCTCTCGGATGGAGTTCAGCCGCCAGGTACGTTTGAGCGTGTCATTATCATAGATCCCTATAAGGATCCCGGTATTGCCTATGTCAACACAAAGGAGCATAAGATTAATTATTGGTACTCATCTCTCCGGATACAGCCCTTATGACCTCTCCGCTACTGCTTCTTATAAGGAGAGCGCCGTCGTCATCTATTCCCATGCAAAGCCCTTCTATCTCGGGAGGGCCGCTTACCTTGACCTGTTTTCCTGCTGCCGTGAAGAATTCTTTCCAGGCATCGAGGTGCGGGGCGGGTCCCTTGCTTAAGTATATTTTATACCATTTCTCAAGCCTCGAATAAAGAACTCCCGCAACCTTGAGTCGGTCGGCAGATGAGCCGTTCTTGTCAAGGATGCTTGTCGCGATGGTTTTTAGCTCTTCGGGGTACTCAGTTGAGCTTGAGTTCACATTTATTCCTATTCCGAGCACGATATGCTTCACCATATCAGTGTCCGAGCTCATCTCGGTCAGTATGCCCGCAACCTTACGCTCGTTAATGAGAACATCGTTTGGCCACTTTACCTCAACCCCGCTTGGGACAAATTCTTTTATTGTTTCGGCGACCGCAACCGCTGCCAATAGCGTAATGCTCTGCGCCATCTGCGGGTGTATCCTTGGTCTTAGAAGGATCGAGGTATATATGTTCTTACCCTCCGGTGAGTGCCAGTTCCTGCCGGCCCTGCCTCGCCCGATCGTTTGCGAGTCGGCAAGAAGTATCGTTCCCTCGGTAGCGTTACTCCTTGCAAGTTCTCCCAGCATGTCGTTGGTTGATGTTAATGTGTCGTGGTAGTAGATGGCGGTGCCTATTATCTCGGTCTTAAGCTCCGAGAGGAGTTCTGTTGCGTTGAAGGGCAGGGGGGTAGAGAGGGTGTATCCTTTTTTTGTGCTTGCGTCGATAGAGTATCCCATGGAGCGAAGGTTCTCTATGTGTTTCCACACGGCGTTCCTTGAGATGCCAAGCTCGGTGCTGATGGCCTGACCCGAGGTCGGATCGTCCTTGCCGGTCTTCAGCATTTTTATGATGCTTACCTCAACGTCGTCGCTACTGATTTTACGGGTATTCATTTTTTGGTACTCACTTGGTGAAGAGCAGGCTAACGTCCACGCTTCTTACCGAATGGGTTAGTGCTCCGACACTTATGAAGTCAGGCCCGGCAAGCGCAATGCTTCTGATCGTCTTAAGGTTTACCCCGCCAGAGACCTCTGTATGTGCCGCGTCACCGATATACTTTATGGCTTTTTTTATCTTATCAAGCGGCATATTATCAAGAAGGATAACATCGGCCTTGCCTTCGATGGCTTCCTTTACTTCCTTCAGGTTCTTAACCTCTACCTCTATTGTATAGCCTTCGGGGTACTTCTTCCATGCCTTGTTGAGAGCTTTCTTTACGCCCCCCGCGGCTGTTACGTGGTTATCCTTTATCAGGATCGCGTCAAAGAGGCCGAAGCGATGGTTCACTCCGCCACCTGAAGCAACGGCATAGCGTTCAAGAAGTCTCATGCAGGGGGTCGTCTTTCGTGTGTCGAGAATTTTCGCCTTTGTGCCTTTTGTTTTTTGAACGAACTCGTCTGTGAGGGTTGCTATGCCGGAGAGCCTTTGGAGGAAGTTAAGCGCCACTCGCTCGCCGGTCAGGATGCTTGAAAGGCTACCGCTAAGCTCAACAAGCTTGGCGCCTTTTTTTACCTTCTCGCCGTCCTCGAAAAGTTTTTTTACTTTAAGGTTTTTGTCTACCAGTTTGAATGTTGTTTTTACTGTCGTAAGCCCTGCTACGATAAAGCTCTCTTTTGCGATTATGTATGCTTTGCCGCGCATCTTCTTTGGAACGGTTGCCTCTGTCGTAACATCACCCGAGCCGATATCTTCCTTCAGGGAAGCGCCGACAAGCTGCTCTATATAGCTGTTCAGTCGTTTTTTCTCTTCAGAAATATTTTTTCTATTGCGCTTCATCTAGGCCATCTCTTTGATTCTTGTAAGACCTTCCTCTATCTTAACGCGTATTCCGAGAAGTTCTTCTTTATTACCATCCTCTTTTTCAAAGATTTCCTTAGGAGCCCTTTCAAGAAAACTTTCGTTCGAGAGTTT
>DAOVXI010000185.1 GCA_030636245.1 Deltaproteobacteria bacterium | reverse complement strand
TATTTCATTAGGTTACACTGGGAGTAGGTTTATGGGAAACAAACCGGCTATAGCGGGAGAAGAGCTTTTAAGCACAGCTCCCAAGGCCAAAAAACACTCAAAGGCAAAGATGGTGAAGTGTTCATGTGAGCTTGTGGGCGACACGCCGCTTGTCAGGATGAACAGCATTACAAAAGACCTCCCAAAAGGGGTCGAGATCTACGCAAAGCTTGAGGGGGCCAACCCCGGTGGCTCTGTAAAGGATCGCCCGGCGCTACGCATGATCGAGGACGCTGAAAAGTCAGGTATCCTCACAAAGGATAAGATCATAATGGACTCCACCAGCGGCAACACAGGCATCGCATATGCCTGGATAGGCGCTGTTAAGGGCTACGAGGTTGAGCTGGTCCTTCCAAAAAACGTTAGTGAAGAAAGAAAGAAGATCCTGAAAGCCTTCGGGGCTAAGGTTATCTTCTCAAGTCCTTTTGAGGGTTCTGACGGGGCCATCAGGCTCGCCTGGAAGCTTTATGTGGAGAACCCTGATAAGTACTGCAAGCTTGACCAGTACAATAACCCATCCAACCCGGAGGCTCATTATGACACTACAGCTCCTGAGATCATCGAGCAGACCGATGGGCGCATAACGCACTTTCTGGCAAGTATCGGAACAGGCGGAACCATTATGGGCGCCGGACGCAGATTTAAGGAGTTTAACAAGGATATCCAGGTAGTTGCCATTGAGCCTGACAATCCAATGCACGGTCTTGAGGGCTTGAAGCACATGGAGAGCTCGATCGTTCCGGGCATATATCACTCTGAAGAGCATGACAGCAAGATCGGCGCTCCGACCGAGGAGAGCTATGAGATGACCAAAAGGATCGCCAGAGAAGAGGGCATCCTTGTAGGTCAAAGCTCCGGGGCTGCGATGTGGGCAGCGATGGAGCTTGGAAAGACACTTAAGGAGGGGCTGATCGTTGCTGTATTCCCCGACTTTGGTGACAAGTATCTCTCAACAAGGCTCTGGGAATAACACGCTTTTTAATATCAACAAAAAGGCGCTTAACGGCGCTTTTCTTTTATGAGTTTCAAGTGGGGCCGTATCCTACAGAAAATATTTATTGAGCGAGAGACAGGAGTAGAAAATGTCTGACAATTTAAATGGCTCGGTAACCGTCGCAAAAGAAGCATATGAAGAGATACTCACGCACTCAAAAGGGGCCTATCCTCATGAGTGCTGCGGCATGCTCCTCGGTAGCTTTAATAAAGACGGAAGCAAGAACATTACAGCGAGAGCACCGCTTACCAACACCAACTCGGAGCGTGCGAACGACCGCTATGAGATAGACCCGGGAGAGATGCTCATGCTCGAGAAAGAGGCCAGGAAGAATGGACTGGATGTAGTTGGGATCTATCACTCGCACCCGGACCATCCATCAAGGCCAAGTCAGTTCGACAGGGACCGGGGCTGGCCTGATTATTCTTACATAATAGTAGCCTGCGAAAAGGGCGTTAAGACAGAGGCAAAGAGCTGGAGCTTTGAGAACCCTGACGACCCATTCACAGAGGAAGAACTTATAATAAAGGAGTAGGATTTAATACAATGGATTTTACAGAAGAACAGATAGAGAGATACTCAAGGCACATAATTCTGCCAGAGGTGGGCGGAAAGGGTCAGGCAAAGCTTCTGGGCGCTAAGGTCTTCGCCCTTGGCGCGGGAGGGCTCGGAAGCCCTGCGCTTATGTATCTCGCAGCCGCGGGGGTAGGGAAGATCGGTGTTGCTGACGCTGATGCCGTTGACCTGAGCAACCTTCAACGCCAGATCATTCACAACAATACACGTATAGGCGTGCCAAAGGTCGAGTCTGCCAAGCAGACAATAAACGAGTTGAATCCTGATGTTGAGGTCGAGGCGATAAATAAGCGTCTTACGGTGGATAATATCCGTGAGGTGATCAGAGACTACGATGTTATCCTTGACGGAAGCGATAACTTTCCAACACGCTTTCTTATGAACGATGCCTGCTTTTTTGAGAAAAAACCTCTCGTCTCCGGAAGCATGTTCCGCTTTGACGGTCAGGTCGCTATCTTCTCCGGACACGAAGATGACAAACCTTGTTACCGGTGCTTGTATCCAGAGCCGCCGCCTGTCGGGCTTGTTCCAAGCTGTCAGGAAGCAGGGGTGCTTGGTGCGCTTGCCGGTGTTATCGGCGTACTGCAGGCGGTAGAGGCGATAAAGTTAGTCCTGAGTATCGGTGATGATCTCAAGGGACACCTTATGATTTTTGATGCTCTCGGCATGAGCTTTAGAAAAGTAAAGGTCAGAAAAGATCCAAACTGCGCGCTATGCGGGGACTCGGCGACCATAAAAGAACTTACCGAGTATGAACAGGCCACGTGCGAGTTCAACCCGGCTGATGTTTGATCGCTAAAGGAGTATAGTGGCAGACAGAAACTATTTGAAAAACCCTAGCTCCTTGAAGATAGACCTGATGCTTCGAGGCATCCGCGGTATTATTGACGAGAGCGGTGATATTAAGCCGCTTAAGGGTCTTTTAAGCCGTGCGGGTGAGGGCATAGATATAATACTGCCTCTCGGAATGCCTGCTAACGTTCCGAGCGGCGAGGAGTTCACGAAAAACTCACCTTACTGGCTTAAGAAAATAGGCAAGAAAGATACCGCGTACGCTGTAACCGACGGGGAGACGGATGTTGAGGTAAGACTCGTCCCTCCTCCGGCTTTTTATAACAAGAAGACAAGCACCGGTATTGAGATGTCACGCATCGCGAAGGCGCACGGCTCCTATGTTGTTATAACGCCGTCACCTAAGTGTGATTTTTTCAGAGAAGGGGTCGAGTGCAAGTACTGCGCGGGGAACTTTGATGTCTCCGATGAAAGCAGCAGCACTCTCTTCACGGTTGACGAAGTGCTTGAGACCGTGGAAGCGGTCCTCAAGGAAACGGCTACAAAGGTAATCTATATATCCATCGGTTTCAGTGACGGCGACGACGGGGGGATAAAACTTCTCGCACCGTACATCGAGGCCGTAAAGAAACACTTTAACTGTCTTGTGGCGGTCGAGGCGCTGCCGCCGAAAGACAACTCATGGATTGACAAAACATACGCGCTCGGCGCGGACAGTGTTCTTTATAACCTTGAGATATTCGATCCGGAGCTTTTTAAGATAATATGTCCGGGCAGGGCAGAGCTTATAGGACGTGAGCGTTACATCGAGTCGCTTAAACACGCCGCG
>DAOVXI010000124.1 GCA_030636245.1 Deltaproteobacteria bacterium | reverse complement strand
GCAGTGCTTCCTGCTCCTTGAACTTAAAGACCTTGCCCGCTTCCTCACTCAATACCCCTTCAATGTTCTTAAAGGCAACGTAGTGATACTCAGGGTCAAAGACGGCTACTGCTTCAACATCTCTTTGAAGCGCCTTTGCCATTCGGAGCGCCTCTTTTAAAGCTCCAAAGCTTAGATCACTGCCGTCGATGGCAACAAGCACTGGGCCGCTCAAATCTTCTATGGGACGCGCAACGAGAACATCCCGTTTTGATCTTCGAAGCACTCTTTCCGTGACGCTTCCGAGCGTGCTTGAAGGGACCTTGCCTATCCCGAGCGCACCGAGGACCGTTAAGAAGTAATCGTTTTCGGCTGCTTCCTTTAATATCTCTATATAGTTCTTTCCTTCTCTGCTTACGGGAGTGAACTCAACATCAAATGATGCGCAGAGCTTGGCGGCAGGCTCCATGTAGGAGTCGGATATGAGCTTTAGTCCTTTTGTTATGAGGGTAGAGTGGATCTCGCGCTGGCGCGAGAGTTCTTCTTCATTTCGGTAGCGTTGAGGAAGTGTAGCCTCCATCTCCTTAAATCTGTCATTGTGGAGGCGGGCGGCGTATACGTGGCAACCGACCACGGTAGCCTTAATACTTTTAGCAAGTTTTGAGGCCAACCGCAGAGAAAAGAGTGAGTGCTCAGAGTTGTCTAATGAGATAAGTATTTTTTTCATAGTTCGTAACTTCGGTGTTCCTGTATCTATATATTATACCAAAGAACCAGGGATATTAAAGTGTTTTTGCCTGATTATTTGGTATTATTTGACAGTTAAGCTCTTCGGTAGTATCATTATCTTATGGAAAACATTGAGGAAAATTCAGGGCTGGTTGTAAGTACAGATTTTAGCGGGGAGTTCTCCTCTCCCATAAAGCGCATCCTTGACCGAGTTCGCCTTGGGCCGGCTCACCTTAAGGGCAAAACAAAGGTCATAATAAAGCCTAACCTGGTTGAGGCCGTGCCCCCTCCAATAACAACACCTGCTGCGCTTTGCGCGGTTCTTATTGACGAGTTGAGGTTAAGACTCCCGGGCATTGATATCGCGATAGGCGAGGGGGTTGGCTCTTTGGATTATGAGACAGATCATGCCTTCAGGGAGCTTGGTTATGCGGAGATGGCAAAGGAGAAGGGGGTTGAGTTGATTGACCTTAACCATGCCGAGCTAACCCAGATGAGCTTGCCGCAGTGTAAGCGCTGGCCGACATTCTATCTGCCAAAGATCGTCATGGAAAGTTTTATAGTGAGCGTGCCTGTTTTGAAGGCCCACTCTTTAGCCGGTGTAACGCTTACGATGAAGAATATGATGGGCACAGTGCCGCCCTTGCATTTCCAGGCAGGCGGGCATTGGAAAAAAAGTGCCTTTCACGAGATGATGCACGAGAGCGTGCTTGATATGTGCCGCTACCGTACCCCTGACCTTACCGTACTCGACGCAACGGTTGGTATGAGCCAGGCTCATCTTTGGGGACCGACATGTGAGCCGCCCGTGAATAAGCTTGCCTGCTCATTCGACCCTGTTGCCATAGACGCTTACGGCGCCACTCTCCTTGGGCGTGACTGGAAAGAAATCAAACACATAAAAGAGGCTGACGGAGAACTTGGCTCGGCACAAGGGCTAAGGCTTGTTGAACTCTAGAGCTTCTCGCTTAAGAGGCTCTCTGTAAGCTCCCTCTTTTTTTCTGTCGCCTTTTCTATCATCGTTGAAGAGGGGAACTCTTCAATAAAATTATCTATGTGGCGCAGCGCCGCTTCACTCAGGCACATGAGCTCAAGTATTATAACAAGCTGATACATGGAGCGTTCCCGTACCTCGATCGGGGCGCTCGGGTCATCAAGGATCATCTCAAGGGTTCTTGCCGAGAGGTCAAGATCTCCCGATTTATACAACACGCCGGATATCCTGTGCATAAGCGCGGGCGTAACGCCTTCCATGTACTTGCTGTAAAACTCCTTGAAGGTCTCGGTCGCTTCCTTCGGCTCTGTTCTGATCAGTATTGCGATAGCTTTTTTATAAAGTTCCCGCCCTTCATCCGTTACATGGAACTTTGACTTTATGCGTGCAAGATGGACCAGTGCCTCCGTGTTCTCCGGGTTCTGGTCAAGTGCTTTATTTAAAGACTCCGCCATGCCTCCAAGGTTCGTGAAACCGCCGGAGCCTTTAACCCCTATCTCGGTGTGCCGTTCCTCTACGGCATCGTTGCTGAGCTTAAAGATAACCGCTATGAGTATGCCCGAGAGCATGCCGCAAACATGCGCCCAGTGTCCGATCATTGAATAGACGGAGCCGCTTATCTGTCCTATTCCACCGTGAAGATCAAGCACAAAGAAGAGTCCTATTATTACGAGCGCGTTGATCCGTATTTTTATGCTTAATGGGAGTATGAAGAAGAAGATGCCGAGTATCGGAATGGGGAAGACCATGCTTTTAAAGTAACACCTTATCGCATAGACACCCATCACGCCGGCGATCGCCCCCGAAGCGCCGAGACTTTGTGTGGCCTCTCCCATGAATACAAGATAGATAAGCATAGAGGCAAGGGAGGCAAAGAGGCCGGTCAGTATGTACATGAAGAGGAACCTGGAGGAACCGATCCTTTTTTCAACAACCGTTCCCATGGCCCAGAGGAACATCATGTTCCCCCAGAGATGTCCGCCACTGCCGTGCATGAACATTGATGTAAAGAGCCCGACAGGGGTGTTCCAGAGGTTAGGCTCCTCTGCGAGAAAGGTGAAGTTGTTCATTATGAATTCGGTGTTGAGCGAGGGGTTTAACTGTATGACATAGTAGATCACTGCGTTGGCCAGTATCAGCAGGTATGTAAAAAGCGGTATGTCCCTGTATCTACTCTCGCCCTCCGTGTAGGCAACAGGTATCAGGGTCATGTTGTCGGTTATCGCGCTGAAGAAACTTTTTCCGTCACGGATGGATTTATCTAGTAAAAAGCGAATGAGAAAAAGAAGTATGAAGGGAAGAGGTATGATGAGAAATACAGCGTAGCTTTTAACGAAGTTGCCCAGAAGTATTATGGCGGCGATGACAGCGAAGCACTTCAGAACGAACGCTAGCTCTTCATGTTCGTTGAAGTAGGACTTTTTCGGCTCTTCCATGTCGTATCCATTCCGGAAATGCGAGTTGTGATCTGCGGCCGCTTGGTCTTATTCTTTAGCGTTTGGTTTTTCCTTGGGACTATCTTTATGCTGGAAGTAGAGCGCGAGCGCAATAAGGAGTATTCCGATAGCTAGGTAGAGCAGGTCGAGCATTGTTTCGAACTTCATGTCCAGAGCGTACTTAAAAAAGGTTACGATAAGGACCATCACTATGACCTTACCGAGTTTTTCCTTGAGTTGGTCAAGCGAGTGTACCTCAAGTATCTTGGCGCTCGTGTTGTCACTTTCAATTCTGTCGATCTTGCTTATGAAAAGTTCATAGAGCCCGATACCGAATATGAGAAGCACGGTTGTTATGAGAAAGGCATCAATGGCGCCTATGATATGTGTTATGGCTTCCTTGTGGAATGCGTCGTAGTGAGCCTTATCGCTAAAGGCATGCATGAGCTCCTTTACCGTCAGGAATACGTCATAGGTGCCCATTATGACAAGCACTATGGCCGATACTATGCTTGAGACGACCGCGAGGAATACGATAAGGCGTACCTCCCACAGGAGCCACTCGATTGCTTTTTCGATACTTTTTAACATGGGCTAACTTTTACCATCCTTGAAATAAAAAAGCAAGGCCATCCGTTATAGATGGCCTTGCTTTAAACTCGAATATCTTTATACTCTACTTCTTCTCCCCGTAGGAATCGAAGTTGTCTTTGTTCTCAAAGTACAGAACCTCTCCTGTCTGTTTCATCCCGATCACAGCCGATGCCTTGTCGACGGTCTCGCCGCTTACAGGGTCGGTACTTTCGCGTATCGTTTGGTTGTTCTGGATCTTTTTTACGCATCCGGCACAGCAGCCGTAGTAGGTCTTCTCCCCGACCTTGACCTCTATCTGTTCAGCAAACATAAAACGGTCGTTGACCATGCAGACCTTGCTCGGTTCTTCGACAAGTTTTAATGTAGGATCTTCAGCCGCTGCGCTGGCGGTGTTGAGGCTGACAAATAGCGTCAGCATGAAAGCGACAATAGTTATCTTGGAAAGTAATTTTTTCATAACAAAACTCCTGAAATTCAATACTTATATTATAGTATATTTTTGCCCGCCATGCCACAGAATCTTAACCGTAGATATAGAAGGTCTCGGTTGAGGCTATCGTGTTTGCCACCATGTGCATGACGATACACAGCGGCACAGAGCCGCTTTTTGCCCGCGCGGCTCCGAGCATAAGACCCAAAACGAATACCAGAAAGACACTGAAGGCATCGTATTGGAAGTGGATGATCGCCCATAGGATCGATGTTACGACTATAGTTCCGTTTGTTTTAAGCCATGTTAGCCGCAGGCTTTTAAATAAGAATCCTCTGAACAAGAATTCCTCGAAGACCGGTGCGGCAAAGATCATCGCGGAGAAGAGCAGAAGTTTGCTTGTGGAGGTGTTCATCATCTCCCCGAGTATGGGCGGCACCAGTGGTCGTCCTGTCGATATGGTCATGGCGTCAAGGAGTATGATGAGAAGCACCATAAAGCCGAGCCATTTAAATATTATTTTAGGGTCGGAAAGGTTCAGGCCTAGGTAGGTATTTATCTTTGAGCCTTTTTTTATCCATACCGCGAGGATGGTCAACAGTACCCCGATCGGCGCTCCTGACCAGAGAGAAAGGGTTATAGCGTCGCCGCCGTCAATTAGCAGTAGCAGTGCTTTGTCTTCTAAGACCTCGGTTAGGGTTACGCCGTATTTTACCGCTATGTGGTATATGGAGACAAGGGCCGCTACACACGAGTATGTGACCAGGATGATAACGCTTAAGATGCAGGTTATGAACGGCCCCCAGATGATCTCCGGCTTAACGCTGCTCCGCTCTACCGGATCTGCGCCTTGATCCATCAAGCTCAGCCTTCTAGTCTTTTGAGGGTGGTGATAACTTAGGTAAGGTTTTAGGAATGACACAACACATATCTTTCTTTAACGAGGTTACGGAATTTAATAAAGACGTATATTTGCAGATTACACAAAGAACAAGTGGTACTATCTTTTT
>DAOVXI010000213.1 GCA_030636245.1 Deltaproteobacteria bacterium | reverse complement strand
TCAGCAGGCGATCGTTGCGGGCTTTAGAAAACTTGTAAGTTAAGAGATTATAAATAATGATCAAGATACCATATTACCCCGGCTGTACGCTTAACACAGTGGCCAAAACATTTGATGAGAGTGCGAAGGCCTCGGCTCTTGAGCTCGGCTTTGAGATGTGTGAGCTTGAGCAGTGGAACTGCTGCGGAGCGGGCTTTCCCTTAACGCCGGATAATATTATGGGTCTTGCCGCGCCGACAAAGGTGCTTTATAACGCAAGGCAGGCCGATGACAAGGTAACCACTCTTTGCAGTGTCTGTTATAACGTACTTAAGCGTACCAACAAGGTCGTGCGTGATGACAAGGAAAAACGCTCCACCCTTAATGAGTTCATGGAGTTCGATTATGACGGAAGCCTTGAGGTGATCCACTATCTTGAGATACTTCGCGACACGGTCGGATTCGACAAGGTGAAGGAAACCGTTAAGAGGCCCTTAAAGGGCATAAAGGCGGCTTCTTACTACGGCTGTATGTTGCTCAGACCCTTTGAGGATGTGGGCATAGACGACCACGAAGCGCCGACAATTATGGAAGACCTCATAAAGAGCCTTGGCGCAGAACCCATAGACTTTCCCGATAAGATAGAGTGCTGCGGGGCGCATCTTACGATGGACCGTGAGGATATCGTTACAAAGCTCTCAGGTAAGATCATGGAGAGCGCAGCAAGACACGGGGCAGAGATAATCGTAACCAGCTGTCCTCTTTGCCAGTATAACCTTGAGAAGAGCCAGGACCTGGCATCAAGCGAGCATGGCTTTAAGCCGCTTCCCATTGTTTACTTTACGCAGGTTTTGGGACTTGCCCTTGGCCAGGATGATAAGCTCCTTGGTTTTGATGAGAACAAGTGGGACGCAAGGCCGCTACTTGAGGAGAAGGAAGTATGAAGGTTCCCGCATATATATTAATAGTATCAAATGAAAGTAAAGAGGTAGCGGTATGCCGAAGATAGGCGTATTTGTTTGTCAGTGCGGAAATAATATTGAGAGCACGGTCGACACCCAGAAGGTGGCTGATGAGCTAAAGAAGATGCCGGGTGTTGAGTACACGTGTTCCTATAAGTTCATGTGCAGCTCTCCAGGCCAAGAGATGTTCAAAAAGGCCATTAAGGATAATGACCTTGACTCTGTTCTTGTCTCGGCCTGTTCTCCGCATATGCATGAGAAGACATTCAGAAAAGCAAGCGAGGCCGCAGGGCTTAACTCCTATAAGTGCGAGATAGTCAATATCCGCGAGCAGTGTTCATGGGTGCATCACGATGAAACTCGTGAAATTGGAACAGCAAAGAGCCTTGATCTTACAAGAATGATGCTTGAGAGGCTTAAGAAGAATAAGCCGCTTAAGACAATAAACATACCTTTAACGAAAAGGGCGATGGTCGTTGGCGGTGGGATAGCCGGCATTCAGGCAGCCCTTGATATAGCAGAAGGCGGTTACGAGGTCATACTCGTTGAAAGAGAGCCTAGCATCGGCGGCAACATGGCGCGCCTCTCCGAGACTTTCCCGACGATGGATTGCTCGCAGTGTATCCTGACGCCGAAGATGGTCGAGGCGGAGCTGAACGAGCGGATAAAGATAATGACATATGCCGAGGTGGAGAAGATAGACGGTTATATCGGTAACTTCACTGTCACCATAAAGAAGAAGGCAAAGTACGTTGATGAGAGTACCTGCACGGGATGCGGTGAGTGTTGGGAAAAGTGCCCCTTCAAGGCCGATAGCGAGTTCGAGTTGGGACTTAGTAAGAGGAAGGTCATCTATACGCCTTTTCCTCAGTCCGTGCCGAACATTCCCGTTATTGACGCTGAAAAATGTCCGAAGATACAAAAGGACAAATGCGGGCTCTGTCAGAAGGTTTGCGGTCCGGGTTCAATTGACTTTACCCAGAAGGACGAGCTCGTAACCGAGGAGGTCGGTGCGATAGTCGTTGCAACGGGTTATGAGCTTATGCCTAACGAGCGCTTTGGCGAGTACGGGTATGGAAAGATCCCTGATGTTATAAGCGGCATGCAGTTTGAGCGTCTTGCGAGCTCAAGCGGCCCGACAGGCGGACAGATAAAAAGGCCTTCGGACGGTAAGACCCCGATGAATACCGTATTCATCCAATGCGTGGGCTCAAGGGATGAAGCGAAGGGTGTCAGCTACTGCTCCAAGGTCTGCTGTATGTACACGGCCAAACACACAATGCTCTATAAGCATAAGGTGCATGACGGACAGAGTTATGTTTTCTATATGGATATACGTTCAGG
>DAOVXI010000129.1 GCA_030636245.1 Deltaproteobacteria bacterium | reverse complement strand
GTCATACAATCCAAACGTCAGCCTGGAAGCGCCTTTAAGCCCATCATATACGCAACGGCCCTGGATAGCGGATACACTCCTGCGACGATCGTCATTGACTCCCCTCTTGTTTACGAGAATGTAACCAAGAAAGAGGTGGAACTTCTCGGCGAGGACGCGCTCGGTGAAGGCAAAGGGTTAAGCGCTGAAATGGAGGAGCAACAAAAAGCAGAGGAAGAAGTAACGTGGCTCTGGAAACCCAGGAACTATGAAGATAAGTTCTATGGCCCCACAACAATACGAACCGCTCTGACAAAATCCAGGAACGTCGTCACGGTCAAGGTCCTCCAGGACGTAGGTGTTACCCGGGCCATTAATTACGCCCGTAAGCTCGGCATAGAAAGCCCTCTCGCGAAGGACCTCTCACTTTCTCTCGGTTCATCAGGCATAACACTGCTTGAACTCACGACAGCATATGCAACATTCGAAAACCTCGGCAAACGACCGGAACCTATTTTCATAACAAGGATAACCGACAGGGACGGAGAGCTACTTGAGGGAAACCAGCAAAGAAGCGAGCAGGTCATAACACCACAGATAGCATACCTGATGACAAGCCTTTTAGAAGGTGTTGTTCAGCATGGCACGGCCTGGCGCGTAAGGGTAAACCTAACGGGCCGTCCTGCGGCAGGCAAGACCGGTACTACGAACAACTTGAATGACGCATGGTTCATGGGATATACCCCGGAGCTGGTTGTCGGCACATGGATCGGCTACGACTCTGAAAAGCCCCTTGGCAAGAACGAGACCGGCTCTAAGGCCGCCTCGCCTATTTGGATAAAGTTCATGAAGAAGGTCCTTGAGAACACACCTCCGAAAAAATTCCCCATGCCTGAAGGACTTGAGTTCGCGAGGATCGACCCTGAGACAGGACTTCTTGCGAATGCGACAACACCCGACCCTGTCTTCGAGGTATTCGTGGAAGGCACCGCCCCTATCGAGATATCCAAAAGACGAGCGCAGCATCCTGATACAGAGTTCTTTAAACTCGATATTGGAGACGAACGAGTTGATGAGGAGCCAAGGGAGTTCAGGGACACCTCCGAAGAGGAAGCAATAGACTTAAACGAACCCTTATAATTTTCCTCCGCCTTCTTAACCCCAAAAAACAATTATGCTATACGCAATAATATCCGATATCCACTCTAACCTTGAGGCTCTCGATTCTGTCCTTGATAAAATAAAAGGCCTCAAGGTGGAAGAGATAATTTGCCTTGGTGACGTTGTCGGATATGGCGCAAACCCGAACGAATGTATCAGTGTATTAAAGAAACATAACGTGCGATGCATAGCCGGCAACCACGACACAAGAGCAACGGGACAAAAAGAACCGGATTCATTTAACCCTAAAGCGCAGGTATCGGTATTCTGGACTAGAGAGAACATAGATATCGAGAGCCTTGCCTACTTAAGCAAACTCCCGGAAAGTATTATTATCAATGAGGAGGTTATCGCCTTCCACGGGCAGATAGATTCCACGGACGACTACCTGCTCTCAATGGAAGACGTGAGGATCAACTTCAGCCTTCTTGATGATATGGCGCCTTTAAAAATACTCCTGTACGGCCACACCCATAAGCCTGCCATACATGAACGCACAAAAAGCGGCATGATAGAAGAAAAATGCACCCTCGCCTGCACCCTCTCAAATGACAGGAGCTATCTTATTAACCCCGGATCAGTCGGTCAACCGAGAGACCATGACCCGAGAGCATCGTTCATCACACTGGATTCAAGCACACTCAAGATCGAACACCATAGGGTAACGTATGATATTAAGAGCTGTGCCGATAAGATAATCGAGGCCGGGCTTCCTGAGAGCCTGGGTGAAAGACTTAAGGAAGGCAGATAAAAAAAAACGCACCGCTTAATGGAGCAAGCGATGCGTTGATCTTGAATATGAAGCTGAATATTAGTGGACGGTTCCCTTTGCGCTTTCGCCTTCCGTCGGGATATACCCAGTCCTGAAAGGATCATCCGAGAACTTATCCCGGCAGGTCTTGCATAGAAGATAAACATCCTCCTGATAGACCTCATCCTCCAATGTCTTTGGATCAACCTCCTCTACCGCGTCAAGGATCTCATTTATTCCCTCCGTGATATCCCCTGGAAAATCCTCAAGATATCCCTCATAATCGGCAAAACTCTTGATCTCGATGATGTACTTTATCCCATCATCGGCAATGTCTTTACCGCAGCTGTGGCACCTGATAAGTTTCATTTAAACCATACTCCTTAATAAAATCGTTACTATTGACACTATAACCTCAATGACTCGCTATGTCAAATCCTTAAAAACTACGACCTAACTACTTGATATTATTGAATAAAATACCAAAAAGAATGTTTTCTCAAAGGCATTTGAGCAAAAGTGAATTTTTCACTTATAAAACAGTAGATTATGATAAAATCTCATTAATTCATAGCTCAATAAGGATATTATATCAAAAAATGGACTTTAAAGCTTTTATAAACGAAGTTGCCGGACGTAAAGACATAGGTGATGTGGTCTATAAGAAGATCATCCCCGCAAAAAGCGCCTCCTACGGCACACTAAATAAACCATTACCGAAAGAACTCAACCGAGCTTTACTTGAGCTTGGTATTGAGAAGCTTTACACACACCAGACCGAGGCGATCGATAAGATCAGAGAGGATAAACACACAGCCGTTATGACCCCGACCTCAAGCGGGAAAAGTTTTATATATAATATTCCCGTGCTTGAATCTATTTTGAATGACAACGACTCGCACGCTCTCTACCTCTTCCCTTTAAAGGGTCTTACACAGGATCAATTCCAAACTTTTTCTGAGCTTGGAGATTCTCTTGAGCTTCATAACCACTCGGCCATATACGACGGCGACACTTCGTCGTATAAACGCGGGAAGATACGCTCCGAGTTACCTAACGTAGTATTTACCAACCCCGACATGCTTCACCTCGGAATACTTGCCTTCCATGAAAAATGGAGCGCTTTCTTTTCTAACTTAAAGTACGTCGTCATAGACGAACTACACACATACCGCGGCGTGCTCGGTTCACACAGCGCTGACCTGATAAGAAGACTCAGAAGAGTATGCGAGCTTTACGGTTCAAAGCCTGTCTTTATAACCTGCTCGGCTACGATCGCCAACCCGAAAGAGCTTGCAGAGACCTTAACAGGAGTTCCTTTCGAGATCATAACAGGAAGCGGTGCGCCGCGCGGAAAGAAAAACTTTATCTTCGTCAACCCGATCCCTGAGGTAAGCCCATATACGGCGAGCGTTAAGTTATTCCTCGAATGCATCAAACATGAACTTAAGACGATCGCTTTTACAAAATCCAGAAAGATTACCGAGCTCTTATATAAGTGGGCAGTGAGAGACGAGCCTTCATTAACTGAACGGATAAGCACATACAGAGCAGGCTACCTTGCCGAAGAACGCCGAGAGATAGAAGAGGCGTTATTTTCAGATAAGCTCTCAGGCGTTATCTCAACCAGCGCGCTTGAGCTTGGTGTCGACATAGGAGGGCTTGATGCCTGCGTGCTCGTGGGCTATCCCGGAACCATAAGCTCAACACTTCAAAGGGCCGGACGGGTTGGAAGAAGCGAGAATGAATCGATCATCTTCATGGTCGCGATAGAGGATGCGCTGGACCAGCACTTCATGCGCCGCCCTGAAGAGTTCTTCAGAAAGAGTGCCGAGGCGGCTGTTCTTGATGAAGAAAACGAGTATATCTTAAAGCAGCACCTTAACTGCGCGGTTTCAGAGATACCGCTTAGTATAGAGAAGGAAGATATCTTCAACATAAGAACATCTAAGCCGCTCCTTGATGACCTTGTCTTGAAAAGAAAGATCAGGTACACAAGCCTTGACCGCTCTTATTACCCAAGAAGAAAAAACCCGCACCGTGAGGTGTCGATCAGAGGGGGTGGAGCTCCCTTTAGGATACTGCTTGGTGATGAAAAGATACTTATCGGTGAATCCGGGTCATCACGAGTCCTGAAGGAGCTGCACCCCGGGGCCGTGTATCTTCATAGAGGAAGCCAGTATCTTGTAAAGGGCATTCATCTGGCTAAAAATGAGGTACATGTTAAGGAGGTCTCTGTAGATTACTACACCTCACCCATAACAGACGACAGAACAGATATCCTTGAGATAGAAGAAACAAAAAAATTCAGAGAGTATGGTTTTACGATAAACCGCGGCAAACTTATGATCACCGAACATGTTCTTGGATTCAGGCGTAAGGATATTTACTCAAGAAAGCTCATAAGTGAACACCTGCTTGAGCTACCGCCAAATGAATTTAAGACAAGCGGGGTTTGGATAGAGGTGGAGGATTGGATAATGAGAGAGATAAGTGAAGCAGGCTTTGGTCCTGCCGGCGGGTTACACGCGCTTGAACACACGGCCATAGCCGCACTTCCTTTGTACGCTCTTTGCGATAGGCGCGACCTTGGTGGCGTTAGCTACTTTCCCGTTTGTCCTGAGCTTGGGGTGCCTGCGATCTTTATTTATGATGGTCACGAAGGAGGCGTGGGACTTACCAAACGCGGCTTCGAGGTAGCTCCTCACTGGTTCAACTCTACTCTTGAGATCTTGGATGAGTGTCCCTGCGAAAAAGCCTGCCCCGCCTGCACGCAGGATCCACACTGCGGAAATAACAATGAGCCGCTCGACAAACGAGCGGCTCAATTAATACTAAAACACTGGCTCAGAAAAAACGACTAGGACTTGAGCTCCCCATTAAATCCGTTTAGGATTTAAGTTCCGAAAGCAAAGCCTCGCCCATCTCCACACAACCAACCTTCTTAGTTCCATCCGTGTAGATATCTCCTGTGCGTAGCCCTTTATCAAGAACACCCTCGACCGCTTTCTCTATCTCATCGGATGCTTCAGTCATATCAAATGAATACTTAAGCATCATAGCTACAGAAAGTATGGTTGCTATCGGGTTGGCAATCCCCTGGCCTGCTAT
>DAOVXI010000108.1 GCA_030636245.1 Deltaproteobacteria bacterium | reverse complement strand
ATAAGAAAATAATCTTATGTGTCTCAGGCTCCATCGCGGCGTATAAGGCATGCGAGCTTACACGGCTCTTGGTGAAAGAGGGCGCTGCGGTTTATCCTGTTATGACAAAGAGCGCTACCGAGTTCATAACGCCCATGACGCTAAGTGCCTTGAGCTCGAATGAGACCGGCTATGACATGTTCAACTCGGGGCGTATAAGTCATATTGATCTAACTGACAGCGCAGACCTTATAGTCGTAGCTCCGGCAACCGCAAATATTATAGGTAAGATCGCCGGAGGCATTGCCGATGACCTTCCTACCTCACTTATTATGGCTGCCAACCAACCGGTCATTCTGGCTCCCGCCATGAACACAAGGATGTATAAGAATGAGATAGTTCAGGAGAACATGAGAAAATTAAGCGCTCTGGGCTACGGCTTTATAGACCCCGGCACGGGGGAGCTTGCCTGCGGATGGGAAGGTACCGGACGCTTGGCCGAGCCGGAGGATATTGTTGAAGCCATAAGAGAATCCTTGAGCGAGAAGGACCTTGCCGGAGAAAAGGTTTTGGTAACGGCCGGAGCGACACGTGAGCCGATAGACCCGGTACGGTTCTTATCCAACGCATCAAGCGGCAAGATGGGCTATGCGATAGCACGGGCTGCCAAGAGAAGGGGAGCCGAGGTTGTGCTGGTCAGCGGCACGAGCACGCTCAGAAAACCACCGGGTGTGGATCTTGTCAAGGTCGAGACCTCTGAGGAGATGCACGGATCGGTGGCCTCTCACTATCCCCAGTCCACGGTTGTGATTATGGCTGCTGCTGTCTCGGACTTCAGGCCTTTGAATGTAAGTAAGAAGAAGATAAAGAAGATTGCTGCTGAGCTTGAGTTGAAGCTTGAACGTGCGCCGGATATCCTAAAGGGCCTTGGCGAGAAGAAGAGTTCCCAGATACTGGTGGGCTTTGCGCTTGAAAGCAGTGAGCTTATAGAAAATGCCACAAAGAAGCTTAAGAGCAAGAACCTCGACATGGTCGTTGCCAACACCCCGGCCGCACTATCGAAGGAAACCAATGAGGTTACCTTTATTTTAAGCGACGGGCGTGCTGAACCTCAAAAGGACCTTCCCAAAGCAGAGGTAGCGGACAAGATACTGAACAGGGTCGTTAGCATACGCTCTAAAAGATCCTAGGAAGTGTAATTTCTTTTCCATCCTGACCTAACTTACGTTCTCTATAACCCTTTTGAGCCGATTGAGGTTAAGTGGCCTCATTATGTGCGGCCTTCCGGTCAGGCCAAAGGGCTCTGCCTGTTGTGTCCTAAGCGGCGAGGTCAGGAATATGAACCTGTTTGCGTACCTGGGTTCATTCTTTGTAATATTGGCGTAGAGTCCGAGTCCGTCTATCTCCGGTAAGGTGTGATCCGTTATTATTGCGTCATACTCTTTATTGGAGATAAGGAAGCTTGCCTCAACTTCGCTTAAGGCCATGTCTATTGTCTTGAAGTCGCCTCTAAGGAAGTTCTTGATCAGCTTGTATTCGGCCCACTGTGTTACAACAACGAGAATCTTCTGATAATACATTTTTTCACCTCCACAATACTGATATGGTTATCGAGGTGTTTATCACTGGTGTTTTTAAGGAACTGTTTTGTTTGGTTCTTCTTAGGTGTTATTTGGTGCTAAAGGTGGATCTGACGGGCTGCGAACGACGGGCTGGGTGTGGTGCGCCAAAGTTTTTCTAATTAATATTATAGCACCGGATTTTATTCTTGCAATAAGAAGGAGTACTTTTTTTATCTTTACATGCGAGGCGGTTAATTACTTTGCCCTGACGCTGAAGAGGTCAAGGTCGCTCTCAAGTTCTTCCTCCCAGTCCCGGCCTTGTTTCTTAAGGTTTGTTAGCTTTTTTCTTTTTGTTACCGCCAGCGTGAGATTCTTTTTCCCGGTCGGGTCTGCTTTGACGCAGCGCGCTTTTTCTCCGTGCTTTAAGACATCAAGCACACGGTCATGGGCATAGCCGTAAAAACGCTCTTTATCTTCCTTGTGAAGCGCCCATTTTGATCTCCCGGACAACATATCCATCATCTTGTGCCAGTGATCTACCTTGTGCAGGTTTATAATGCTCGTAAATATAGTTTTGTTGGTCGTGAAGGAAAGTGCCTGACCCGTAAGCGTTGAGCTCAAGAGGCGGTCGTTGTCCAGATGGACCGCACGTTCTATCTTGTCAGGAAGCTTCCATACGTTCTTATCAGCCAGTGTGTCAAAGCGCATCTCCCAGTAGATGTGGCGCCTTATGCTTGAGGAAAAAGAACGCACCATCATCTCTGGTATGAAGTGGTTGTGGGCTATGGTGTCGGCGGCCAGGTGAGTTAGATAGCCGTAGGCAAAGGCGCGCTGTGAGTCGGTTATGGCGTGGTCCAGGAGCTTGAAGCCGAAGCTCCAGTTGTGGCAGTGCTTGAGCTCCTCGGCATAACCCTTTCCAACTACGATGTCAGCGCTTATGCTGCCGTAGTAGAAGTCGAACTTGAATTTTTCTATCAATCGGCTGACAGCCACAGGAAGGATGGCCAGCGAGTGGAGGATCACATCGCGTCCAAGCTCAAGGTGAGTTGCGGGCCCCCAGGCAAGAGCAGCAGATGGAGCGATGAGGATCAAAAAAAGAGTTGTTGCCAATATCGTAATATACATTATAATAATATGCACCAAGAGAGTTCCGTTGTCAAAGCGGAATTCCGATAGATCAGAGGCCAATGATTGACAGAGTTGAAAAGATAATAGCTTCCATCGAGGGGCATCTCGGTATAATGAGGGATGGTGGCGTTGAGTACCTGCCCTTTAAACCTTTGGTAGTGCCTGCGGCGAGAGGTAAGGGTAGCGCAGCCACAGCCGGTGATCTCAAGGTCGTTATCGTCTGGGAAGACACGAAAAAGAGCGACGACATGGCTCGCCTTGAAAGGATCATCAGTGCCATGAATGCCGGGAGCGGCGGGGTTAAGATCATAGGCCCTATTGGTGCGGCCGGGGTACTAAGGGCGCTAAAACCTGAGGTCGTGATCTTTATGGGTGATAAGGCATATTCAAAGATAAGCCCCGAAGGCAAGGTGGTCAGTGACGCAAGGGGCATCTTTACGGAGTTCTCCGGCTTTAAGACAATGGTAACATTCGGGCCGGATGATATTAATAAGGATACAGCGCTCAGGACTCCCGTGTGGGAGGATATTCAAAAGGTAATGGAGGCGATAGGGGTAAAGTGATGAAAAAGCTCAGGAAGATGCAGAAGAAGTTGCGTTTATTGTTTTTCGTATTACTTTGCGTGCCTTTTATTATGGGTACGGTCTTTAACGCCGGTGCGGCAGAGGATAATAAGGATAAAGCCGTAATCGCAACAGAGGCTGAAGGTGAAGCCGTAGCGGAAGCGGAGGATATAAAAGAAAAGCCGCTTATCCATTATGTCATCGTTGAGGGCATAGTCGAGCCAGCCATGGGCGAGTTCATTGTTAAGTCGATCGATGACGCGACAAAGGCCAATGCAGAGCTTATAGTCTTTCAGCTCGACACCCCCGGAGGGCTGGATCTTTCCATGAGGGTTATCATAAAGTCCATCCTGTCAAGCGACGTGCCTGTTGTTGTTTATGTCGCTCCTCCCGGGGCAAGGGCCGCGAGCGCCGGGGTCTTCATAACATATGCCTCCCACGTTGCCGCAATGGCGCCGGGTACTAATATGGGTAGCGCCCATCCCGTTGCGATGGGCGGCGGCGAGATTGATGAGACAATGATGGCCAAGGTTGAGAACGATGCCGCGGCATATATAAAAAGCATAGCCGAGAAGAAGGGGCGCAACGCCGAGTGGGCCGAGAAGGCTGTGCGTGAGAGTGTTAACATCACGGCAGAGGAGGCCTTGAAGCTTAATGTCATCGAGATTCTCGCCGAGAACCGGGATGAGCTCTTTAAAGAAATAAACGGAAGAACCGTCGATACGATAACCGGCAAGGTCACCATCAAGATAGATAACGCCGAGGTCGTTGAGATAGAGCCTGGCATAAGGCTTAGCATCTTAAAGACGATAGCCAACCCTAATGTCGCGTATATATTAATGATGATAGGCATGATGGGTATCTACTTCGAGCTCTCGAACCCGGGCATGATATTCCCCGGCGTTGTCGGGGCGATATGTCTTATACTCGCTTTTTATTCCTTCCAGACCTTACCTGTCAACTACGCGGGGCTGGCTCTGATAATACTCGGCTTGATACTTTTTATAGCAGAGGTAAAGATCGTGAGCTTTGGGCTCTTGACCATAGCCGGGATAATATGCCTCACCCTCGGCTCGGTCATGCTCTTTGACTCACCCATGCCTTTTATCAGAATATCGTTCTGGGTCGTTCTGCCCACGGTCTTGATGACCTCTACCGCGATGGCTATGATGATGTACCTTGCGGTGCAGGTTCATAAAAAGAACCCGGTTAGCGGTCTTGAGGCGCTCATGGGTGATGAGGGCAGGGTAGAGGACGAGATACATCCGCCTGAGCATGGTTATGTGGGCCACGTTTTTATTGAAGGCGAGTACTGGAAGGCCGTAAGTGATGTTAAGATAGTAAAAGGTGAACAGGTAAAGGTGGTAGGCATCGATGGGCTGCTTCTAAAGGTTAAGAAGGTATAATGGTTTTTTAAAAGGAGGTTACTATGGTAGGTACAGGTATTATAGCGATTGCTGTTGTTGTTTTGATGTTCCTCTGGGCGGCGATAAAGATTCTCCCGGAGTATGAAAGGGGCGTTGTATTCTTTCTGGGACGTTACCAGAGCGTTAAGGGTCCGGGTCTTATCATATTGATCCCGGTGCTTCAGAAGATGGTAAGGGTCAGCCTCAGGGTTATCACAATGGATGTGCCTCCGCAGGAGGTAATAACAAAGGATAACGTCAGTGTTCGAGTGAACGCGGTTGTTTACTTCCGTGTCGTGAACTCTGATAAGGCCATTATTACGGTTGAGAATTATCTCTACGCCACAAGCCAGCTCGCGCAGACAACACTAAGGAGCATATGCGGTCAGGCGGAATTGGACGAGCTTCTCTCAAGCCGTGAGGAGATAAACAAAAGGATCCAGGACATACTCGACCGTCAGACAGATCCCTGGGGCGTTAAGGTCACACTCGTTGAGGTAAAGGCGATCGATCTGCCGGATGAGATGAAGCGTGCCATGGCAAAGCAGGCCGAGGCCGAGAGGGAAAAACGCGCCAAAGTCATTCACGCGGAAGGTGAGTTCACCGCCGCACATAGGATACTTGACGCAAGTAACCTATTAAGCCAGAACCCGGTCTCTCTTCAGCTGAGATACCTGCAAACACTTACCGAGGTTGCGACGGAAAAGAACTCAACATTGATATTCCCGCTTCCGATGGATCTCATTAAGCCGTTTCTTGATAGAAAAGGGGATAAGTAAAGGGCGACAGCTTTGACAAACAACACTACGCGGTATAAAGAAACGCAGGCAAAGGACCTTAAGTATGGGCACAGAAGCCGCCTAAGGCAGCGCTTTTTAAAGTCGGGGCTTGAGGGCTTTCATGATTATGAAGCCCTTGAGCTTTTACTTACCTATGCCATTGAGAGGCGTGACGTTAAGCCTCTTGCAAAGAAGGTTATAGAGCACTTCGGCTCACTTAAGGCGGTGCTCGACGCTCCGCCCGATGAGCTAAGAAAAGTCGCGGGGGTGGGGGAGTTCACAAGCGTCTTGATAGCTCTCACAAAAGGGCTTATCGGAGAGTACCTGAAAGAGGGCATGCACAGTAAGGATGTCGTCAGCTGCTCCGAGGATATTGTAAGGTACTTGAAGGCAAAGCTCTCCGGGGAGAAGGCCGAGAAGTTCGTTGCCGTATACCTTAATACAAAGAACGAGGTCATAGCGGACGAGGTCCTTCACGAAGGTACGATAAACCAGACCATTGTTTATCCGAGGAAGGCGATAGAGTTTGCCTTGAAGCACAACGCACGTTCTATCATCTTCGTCCACAACCATCCGAGCGGCGACCCCACGCCTTCAAAGCAGGACAGGGAGCTGACCAACGACCTGGTAAGTGCTGCAAAGACAATGGACATACTCGTCCACGATCACATCATAATCGGCCGGGATTCTCACTTCTCCGGTCAGGAAAACGGCTGGTTCAAAAGGTAGGATTTTCAATTGGTTGGAATATATTGGTGTGCCAATGAATTACGAGGCTGTGCGTTAATAATGTAGCGACCTATCTACTGTCTACGTTTCTTAATTACTTCTTCCAGATACTTCTTT
>DAOVXI010000127.1 GCA_030636245.1 Deltaproteobacteria bacterium | reverse complement strand
TTTTGTCAGGCACTAAAACCTCCTAGTAAATTAAAAATTATTATAACATATTGTCAAGACTCGATACTTAAAAAATATAGCTTATATTCAGGTACAGGCTCAGGAACGCCCCTTGTATCTCAAAATTTATCGGGGAATCAAGATAAATTACTATGACGTCTGTCTTGATATACTGAGCTTGAACGCCGTCAGCAAAAAAACTCATAAACTCTCCACCAAACTTGACCCCAAACCTGCTATCCTCTCTCGGTTTCCAGCCTCCCTCCAGCACCACCCTGACAGCATCACCAAAATTCTGGCTATATGAATACTTATCTCTTAGGATATGGTAGTCCTGATCCTTTATGAAAGCCTTCGGCGAGTACGCGACCGTAAGGTTATACTCACTTCTATTGCTATGGAACGGAGCCCCGGAAACCTTTAAACCAAGGTAGGGTAAATGAGCCTCTACCTCATAGCTTAACACATCTATACTTCCACATCTAATCGGCATGGACCAGTAATAACCTTCGCAGTCCACTATATCATGACTCAGGAACAAATAATTATAACCCAGCACAGGCGCCACCCTCAGTGCATCTGTCACAAAAAAATCATAGCTGTATTCTATGTCAAAATAGAATGCTTTATCCAGATTATCATTCGACTCTGTATATAGATCCTTTCCATCATGCATTGGATAAAGAAATGCCATGTCATTCTCGATCCAGTCAGAGTCTTCCATGGTGGTGACCCTTGAGGCCAATGCGCTAAGCAGCTTAATCTTCAATGCGCCGAGAGAGCTGTCTCTCTCGTCTATCGGCACATCCTTAAGCTCAAACACCAAGCCGCCCATGAAGGTCTGCACAGGGAATATAAGCTCGCTTCTGCCGTGACCGCCATCGACCCAGGCATTATCAAAGTTGATCTCATACAGTGATGAGCCTGCCATATATCTTGTTTCAAAACCAAGCTCTTTTCGAAACTCCGCATACGCACTCCCGCGCAACACACCTGCGAACAGGAGTAAGCTCAAAGCTATTAACCATAAGCACCTATGCGAGAATGACATAAACATATATCAGTTTAACCTCGATCAATATGAAGGAAGGGGGTAAGGTCTTGTAGGGTTACGCACCGTCAATGATTTGCGGAACGCTCTCTTCTTGGCTTATAGCCATGATATGTGCGCCGTGACAAAACCCCATAAGCTCTCTTAACTGTCTTGAGGCTATATCGATTCCTGTCTTTAACGGCTCATCAGAGTTTTCCAGCTCATCAATATAACTTTGCGGAACATCCACTCCGGGGACGTTCTTATTTAGATACTCTGCCATCTTGGCTGACTTTAGAAGCAGTATCCCCCCGAGTATCTTAACATCGAGCTTCTCCGCGTCATCAAAGAACTTCTTGAAACGCTCCATGTCATATATGGCCTGAGTCTGAAAGAACTCGGCACCGGCATTTATTTTTTTCTTAAAACGTAACCACTCCGGCTCCAAAGGCACGGAACCCGGGTTAACGGCAGCGCCTATATAATAATCCGTTTCGCCTCTGAGCTCTTTACCGTTAAGGTTCTTACCCTCGTTCAGGGTCTTCACGGTATGTACGAGCTGAACAGCGTCCAGATCAAAAACAGGCTTTGACTCTTTGTGGTCCCCAAAGCTGACGTGATCTCCGGTAAGGGCCAAGATGTTCTTTATCCCAAGCGCAGCACCACCAAGCAGATCACTTTGTATGGCTATACGATTACGGTCCCTGCATGTCATCTGCAGGACAGGTTCCAGCCCTTCCTGCTTTAATATAACAGAACACGCCAGGCTTGAAAGCCTCATCACAGCCCTTTGATTATCCGTGACATTGGCGGCCGTGATCTTACCTTTTAAGAGCCGTGCTTTATCAATAAACGCAGACACATCGGTCCCTCTCGGAGGACATATCTCAGCTGTTATGGTAAAGCGCCCGGCATCAAGCTCTTCTTTTAACAAGTTCACATCTTCACTCAATTATTGTTCCTCCAAAAATAACACCGCATAAAAACAATGCAACCCTAGCCTATGGTCTTTATTATACTTTCAAAAACACCTCGGCCGTCAGTTCCGCCGAGTTCCTCTTCTGCGGCCCGCTCAGGGTGCGGCATCATACCAAGTACATTTCTCTTCTCATTTACTATACCCGCGATATTCAGCAAAGATCCATTTGGGTTAGCCTCGGGAAGTTCCTTGCCGTTACTGTCGGCATAGGTAAAAACTATCTGATCGTTATCCTGAAGCGACTTTAATGTATCATCATCGGCAAAGTAGTTACCGTCCGCGTGCGCGATGGGAATGGTTATTACCTCACCTTCCTTGTACTCTGAGCTGAATGGTGTGTTCGTTGACTTAACCTTTAGCGTGGATTTTTCGCAGATGAACTTCAGGTCCTTGTTCCTCATGAGTGAGCCGGGCAGCAGCCCTGCTTCACAAAGTATCTGAAAGCCGTTACAAATCCCAATGACAAACCCTCCGCCGCCCGCAAAGCTTCGAAGCTCCTCGGTAATGGGCGAGTAGCTTGCAATAGCGCCGGGCCTCAGATGATCACCGTATGAGAAGCCTCCGGGAACTATCACGCAGTCATAGCCACTTAGCGGGCCATCCTTGTGCCAAACATAAGAGGTCTCACTGCCAAAGACGTGCTTTGCCACGTGATAGCAGTCGTGGTCACAGTTAGAGCCCGGATATACGAGAACAGCTACTTTCACTCGCCGCCCTCTATCTCAATTGAGAACTCCTCGACAACGGTATTGGCAAGAAGCTTCTCGCTCATCTCGCGAATTCTTTTCTCCGCCTCTTCCTTTGAAGCTGCCGAAAGCTCAAGCTCCATAAGTTTACCGACCCTTACATCCTTAACCTCACTGTAGCCGAGTGAATCCAAAGCTCCCATCACGGCCTTGCCCTGAGGATCCAGCACACCGTCTTTAAGTGTTATGTATACCTTGGCCTTCAAGTCCGCCTCCCTTCACAGGCTCAAGCCTGTTTATCTTATATTGGAGATAAAAAACACCGAAGAATATCAAAGCGATCCATGAGATAACTATCTCCGTTCCCAGCGATCTGTGGTGATCTATCAGTATGCGTCTAACCCTGAATGCCTGAATAAGTATCAATACCTGTACGGCAAGAGCAAGCGCATCGCTTATGGCCAAAAGGTTACGCGCAAGCTGAGAAACAGGCAGACCATCAGCCTCAAGCTCAATAAAGGCACCGGAGAAGATAAGGTAAAGTATTATGCCTATGTTAACCAGTAAACCTGCTATTATAAATCCGAACACGCCATGGCTAAGCTTTGTATCCGAGTTCAAGGCGTTTAATATCTCGATTTTTTTAATGAACCAAACACCTATGTAAATACCAAAGGTTATTATGGCATAAAAAATAAGACCTATGACCGGCATCTTTTGAAGCTTCAACTCCGGGGCCGCGCTGATCTCCGCCCCGCAAAGGTTACAGAACCTCGCGCCATCATCGTTTTGCTTATTACAATTCTTACATATCATATTTTTTGATCCTTAATAAATACGGATATCATCCTGTTCACTGCATCAACGCATACACCAAATAAATCCTGCACCTCTTGCATATCATTTTTTCACCTACGTAATGCACCACTATTGAACAGCTACTCTGAAATACCAAATAGACCGCTAAATCAACATCGACGATCCGGCCCTCTTACTTTAAGACCTTATCCATGACCTCTTTATAGGCCTCTTCTACCCCGCCAAGATCGCGGCGGAAGCGGTCCTTATCAAGCTTCTCCCTGGTCTTCTTGTCCCAGAGACGGCAACCATCCGGGGTTATCTCGTCCCCCAAAAGAACCTCGCCATTGTGCCGGCCAAACTCCAGCTTATAGTCAACAAGTATGATCCCTCGCTCATCAAAGAACTCCTTTAAGATATCATTCACCTTAAAGGCAACCTCTGTCATGAACTCCATCTCTTCCTTTGTGGCATAACCCATGGCACGAGCCACGTACTCATTTATGAAAGGATCTCCAAGAGGGTCGCTCTTGTAGCAGAACTCTATTATCGTCTCCTTAAGCTCCAGCCCCTCTTCAATCCCGAGCCTCTTTGAAAGACTTCCGGCGGTGAGGTTCCTTATTATAACCTCGACAGGTATTATCTCGAGCTTTTTCACCACCATCTCTCTCTCCGAGAGTTTTTCCACATAGTGGCTCTTGACCCCTTTTTCGGCAAGCATCTCGAAGATCCGTGATGAGACAATATTATTCATGACACCCTTGTTCTGTATCGTTCCTTTTTTCTTTCCGTCAAAAGCCGTTGCGTCGTCCTTAAAGTACATGACGCTAAGCTCCGGGTCGTCCGTTGAAAATATTACCTTTGCCTTGCCTTCGTATAACTGATCTTTTATCTCCACGTTATCCTCCGTTTATTTACCGAACACTCTTTTAAATATTGTACCAACATGTTTAAGGTAAGGCTTATAGTTAAAGCAGGCACTAAGCTCCTTTGAAGTAACAAGCTCCATAACCTCCTTGTCCTTCTTTAAGAGCTCGATAAACTCGCCCTTACCTTCCCATACCTTCATGGCATTACGCTGAACAAGCGTGTATGACTCTTCCCGTGTAATACCTTTTTCGATCAACTTCAAGAGCACTCTTTGAGAAAAAATAACGCCCTTAAGCTTATTCATATTGGTCAGCATATTGTCTGGGTAGACGACCAGCCCCTTGATCATACCGGTAAGTCTCTTAAGCATAAAGTCGACCAGGATGGTTGCGTCAGGCCCTATCACCCTTTCCACGGATGAGTGACTGATATCACGCTCATGCCAGAGAGCAACATTCTCCATCGCGCTCACACTGTAGCCTCGCACAAGACGCGCAAGCCCCGTGAGGTTCTCGGACAGGATCGGGTTACGCTTATGAGGCATGGCTGAAGAACCCTTCTGTCCTTTTGTAAACGGCTCTTCCACCTCCAAAACCTCGGTGCGCTGAAGGTGGCGAACCTCGACGGCTATCTTTTCTATGGTCGAGGCTACTATCGCAAGTGTCGAGAAGAACTCGGCATGGCGGTCACGCTGCACGACCTGTGTCGCTACCGGCTCCACCTTAAGCCCG
>DAOVXI010000096.1 GCA_030636245.1 Deltaproteobacteria bacterium | reverse complement strand
TGGGCGGCGGCTCCTCGAGGATCTTCAGGAGCGCGTTGAAGGCGCCCTTGGAGAGCATGTGGACCTCGTCGATGATGAACACCCGGCTGTTGCCCTCGCTGGGGGCCAGCTTGGCCATGTCGCGCAGCTCACGGATGTTGTCGACCCCGGTGTTGGATGCTCCGTCGATCTCAAGCACGTCCACGCTGGAGCCTCCGGTAATGCCCCTGCAGCTGGAACACTCATTACAGGGATCGTCCGTTGGGCCGTTCTCGCAGTTAAGGGCCTTGGCCAGGATCCTCGCGACCGTTGTTTTACCGACCCCTCTGGGACCTGAAAAAAGATAGGCATGGCCGACCGTGCCCGATGAAAGGGCATTCTTCAGTGTTGTGACAACGTGCTCCTGCCCTATTACCTCAGAAAAGGAGCTCGGGCGCCACTTTCTTGCTATTACTAGATGAGCCATTCTATAACTATGACCTTCAGTCTTTATTGATAGGTTTACGGAGGGAGCTGATAGCCAGGCACCCTCGCGGCACATGGACATAGGTGCCTACCGTTGCTTCCTTCCGGACCTGGCGGGATTCAGCGCCACGCCATTGCGCAAGACCCGGCTATCAGCTCCACCCGTAAACCCGGTGGTAAATTATGGCGGAGAGGGAGGGATTCGAACCCTCGGTACACGCGAATGCACACACGCTTTCCAAGCGTGCTCCTTAAGCCGCTCGGACACCTCTCCATATATATAGTACTCTCTACTCTGTGGCGGAGAGGGGGGGATTCGAACCCCCGGTTCCGTCGCCGGAACAACTGTTTTCGAGACAGCCCCCTTCGGCCACTCGGGCACCTCTCCTAAACTATTGCTTTCAAAGAAAAATATCGGCCGCCAAGCTGCCTCGGCGGTCGATAAAGTTGAACTCAACAAAGCTTAAGGGGCGCTTAAAGATACCATGAAACGATCGCTCTTATAGGTATTAAAGGTCCTGAAATTCTCGTTCTTGAATATCCATCCGGCGGCCTCTTCTGCTTCACCCTTATAGAGCTTTACAAGGACCGCGGGGTTTTTAGGCTCCACGCTTCTTGAGCCGACATGGTCGTCAAAGATCGCATAATCCGGTAAAAAAGCCTCAACCTCAATGCTATAACCTTCTACCTTTAGGTTCATCTTCTCGCCTACGGCGATAACAAGAACCTCTGCCTCGCTACCCTCTACGCTTAAGTCTTTAACTCCGATGGTGACCTCTTTCCACTTGGCCTTCACCTCATCCGAGACCTGTACAGGCTTTGAGTCCTTCTGTGCTCCGCCGCCATGGGCCATCGCCGCGATATCGGCAGGGCTAGCCTGACCGGTACTCGGGTGTCCCGTTGGCATGGCTTCTTTTACTTCACTCTTCTTTTCAGCTACGGGAGCCTTTTCCTCGCCGCCGCTACATCCATAAGCAAAGACGGCAAATACCGCCGCTATAACAAAAATACTTAACCTTGATTTTCTCACTTATCCAGCCTCCTAGTTTATTGACCAATTTAATATAACATCGTAGCATTATATTTTCAAAATTTATTTAACCCAATGATATCAAAGCTTTGTACTCCGACATCACTCACTCTCACTCCGGAACAAAGATAAAAGAGCCCGTCCACTAAGGCCGGGCCCATCAAAAGGACACTGATCAAAGATAAATATCCCGTACTCAGCGCTTCTTTCTCATCTTCACCGCACCAAGAACGATATTTGCGATAACCGAGATAAAGTACAGCTCATCTTCCGTGAACTCACGCACAACAACCGTCTGTGCGTTCAGAACACCCACCGGGTCATCGCCGTTCATCAAAGGATATGAGTACATGGTCTTTATCTTATACTGCTCTTCCTTTGTTTCACTAAAGAACTTATAACGCTCATCCACGCTTATATCCGGCACAAGCTGAGGTGACTTTGCCTCTACGGCAGAACCGGTAACGCCTTCGCCTATACTAATAGATGCGCGTCCAACGGCCGCTTGACTGAGCCCGAATGTTCCTCTCAGAACAAGTTTATCACCATCCCATACATAGATCGAACAAACATCAACGCCAAGGCGTTTCGCTGTCTTCTCCGCAACCCCTTTAAGCACGCTTTCAAGGTCATAGTCAGAGCTTGCGAGCATGCTTATCTCATCAAGGGTGATTATCTCCCTGCGCTCTCTCTCTGCCTTTTCACCCCCTATGTAGAACTCTCCCGTGACATCAAACTTTATGGGAATAAGGCTGTCCTTTGAGACGTGAGGGTTTATGGACCTGCTTGCGGCTGAGCCGGGCCTGTACTCGGAGAAACCACAGGAGCACTTGAACTTTATCTTGTTATCATCAATGCGGCTTGATGTCATCTTCTTTCCGCACTTCCTGCACCTTACTGATATCGTCTCCATTAACCAGATCACTCCCAAAGTATTTCTATATTATGCTCAACTTATCTCTTGTAAGAACGGCTAACTTGAGGGCAGCTTTATCCTTCGGACCTGACCCTCTTCACCTTCAATTGGAACAACTTCGCCGTCAAAGGTAACGGTTACCGCCGGTGCGTTGCCTATGAGCAAAAAAAAACCTTTTCAGCGTAAAGCTTTATCTCTTCGCCTTCTTGCAACATAGCGTCCCTTACTCCACCGCCGCCCTCATCGTCAATATCTATCTCAGCCCTTATCCACACCCTTTTGCTGGCACTGACAATAAGCTCATGGTTCTTCTCTTTCGGTACATAATTATATACGGGGCTCTCTTCCTTCTCAACTTGTATTGCCGCAGTTATCTGCTCCTGGCTCTCTGCAACGGCCTGCTTTACGCTTTCTCTGGAACCCACAGTAACTTGATCGGCTTCTGTGCCTGCCTCTGTAGTGAGTTCACCCTCAGGGGTATCTGCCTGGAGAACGGTCTCCGCCTTTGAAGCTTGAGGCAACGCTGCCACCTTTGAAGTATCGTCCCTCTCCGTATTGCCGATCGAGAAGGCGATGTAAACACCGATAACTATCAACCCGACAACAACCAGGATGCCTGTGACAGCACCATCTTTTTTTACCGTATCGGATGAGCCGCCGGGGAAAAGTTTTGTCTCAGGCTTTTCCTGCTCGAAGCTGGCAGATTTCTTTACCTCACCATCGGCCTCCGAAAACTTTAGCGCCGTCTCATAACGAAGCAGTGCCTCGCTGTCATCAAGGCCGATACACTTGCAGTATGAACGTATATAGCCCTTAACGAAGGTAGGATGCGGAAGCTCCTCAAAGTTGCCTTCCTCAAGAAGCGTCAACTGGCTTTCACTTATCCTTGAGAACTTGGAGATATCCTTAAGCTCTACATCCCTAAGCTCTCTTTCCTGTCTAAGATATTGTCCGACCTTTTCCAACGTTCACTCCACCCTTACTTTAAAAGTTTGATATAGTCTCTGGCCCGTGATGCCTTCTCGCTTGTCGGGTTCAGCTTTATAACCTTCTCAAAGACCTCTATCGCGCCGTCCCTGTCCTTGTTCTTGGAAAGAGCCACGGCAAGGTTATAGTTGTACTCAACAGAGCTTGGCCTTAGCTTGACCGCTTTCTCATGCGCGGCAACGGCACCCTTGAGCTTGTTTGTTTTCAGAAGCGTAAGCCCCATGTAGTTATATGCAAGGGCATTATTCGGGTTTATCTTGAGCGCGGTCCTGAGGTTCTTGAGCGCCATCTCGTTCAAGCCTTTGTTGTAGTAAGCCCAACCCAGATTGGTATATGCCTTGCCGTGCTTATTGTAAAAAATATCCTCAAGTACGATCTTAAAGGTAACTATGGCCTTGTCCCAATCCTCCATATCAAGGTACACAGCACCAAGGTTAAGCTTCGCGTCAGTGTACTTGGGATCAAGCTCTATGGCTTTCTTTATATGCTTAACGGCCTGAGGGTATGTGTTCCTGTCGGGGGTTACCTTCATAAGGAAAAGATAGGCAAGCCCGAGGTAGTTATTGTACCTCGGGTTATCCGGCTCAAGCTCAACAGCCTTTGAAAAATTCTCAAGGGCAAACGGAACATTGCCGTCACTTAAGTGCACACTTCCTTCGCCAAAGTATAGATCGGCGGATTTGTTGTTGACCTTGACATCCTCGGTGCTCTTGCATCCTGGAAGCAGCACAACAACAAGCGCCAGGAACAACAGCGGCAATGAAGCCTGTATGCCAGGCTTTCTAACCATAGAATTTAATTTATGAAATATCGTCATGGTCCTCTAAAGAACATAGTTATTCTATCACAGCTCTTCAAAATGGGTCAACCGCTTAAACGCCTTGTAGCGGAGATTGATCTCGTCAAGAGTGAGATCCTTCAAACGGTTAAGGCTAAATGCCTCCACATTAAAGCTTGCCATGGTGCTGCCAATTATTATTGCTTTTCTAAGCCCTTCCTCGCTCAGATCGCCGGTATTGGCCAGGTAGCCCATAAGCCCGCCGGCAAAGCTGTCGCCCGCGCCTGTGGGGTCAAAGATATCCTCCATGGGATAGGCCGGTGCGTTAAAGACCTCATCATCCTTGAACATAAGCGCTCCGTACTCGCCGCGCTTGATTATAACGGTATGCGGGCCGCAGTCCAGAATGTGACGTGCCGCGCGTACAAGGCTCGCCTCGTCCGAGAACTCACGGGCCTCGCCCTCATTTATAACGAACATATCGACCTTCTTTAGAAGTTCACGCAGTTTGTCCTGCTTGCCCTCTATCCAGAAGTTCATGGTATCACAGGCCACAAGCTTGGGGTTCTCCACCTGCTCCAAGACCTTAAGCTGAAGCTCCGGATCGATATTGGCCAAAAATACATAAGGGATCTTTTTATACTCCTCCGGAAGCTCCGGGGAAAAGGATTCAAAGACATTCAAATGGGTCTCAAGTGTGTGGGCCTGGTTAAGGTCATATTCGTACCTGCCCTTCCAGCGGAAGGTCTCGCCCCCCTTGACCCTCTGAAGTCCGGCAAGATCGATATTTTTCTCCTTAAGCATCACTTCATGCTCAACGGGAAAGTCCTCGCCAACGACCGCTACCATCGCGACATTCGAGAAGTAGCTGGCTGATGTAGAAAAATAGGTCGCCGAGCCGCCGAGCACCTCATCGGCCTGACCAAATGGTGTTTCAACGCTATCAAAAGCAACCGAGCCTACAACAAGTATATCCATCTTTAATAATCCCCTTTGTTATTTATTATACTTTCCTATAAGTACTTCCATATTCTCTTTTGTCTTGGCAGGTATCAGCTTCGGATCGGTTACGACAGCGAACTGCATCGCCCCGCTGCACTTACAGCTCCTCTCGCCGCCTATCTTTGGTACAGCATCTTTTATAATGGCGCGTGCCGTTGAGACGTTCTTTGAAATGGTATCGAGTATCATATCGACGGTCACGTTTTCGTGGGCATCGTGCCAGCAATCATAATCGGTTGAAAGAGCTATGGTCGAGTAACAGATCTCGGCCTCTCTGGCAAGCTTGCTCTCGGGAACGTTCGTCATGCCGATAACATCCACGCCCCACTTCCTATAGATATTACTCTCGGCTCTGGTTGAGAACTGGGGACCTTCGATACATATGTATGTCCCGCCTTTATGCACGGTCGCTCCGGCCTCTTTTGCGCTCTCATAAAGTATCCCGCCAAGGCTTCCGCAAACCGGCTCCGCGAACTCAACGTGACCCACAATGCCTTCGCCGAAGAAGCTCGACTTACGGCCCTTTGTCTGGTCAAAGAACTGGTCCACTATGACCATGTGCCCGGGCTCAATGTCTTCACGCATACTGCCGACAGCCGAGACGCTTATGAGGTACTCCACCCCGAGTTTTTTCATACCGTATATGTTAGCGCGGTAGTTTATCTCAGAGGGCGTTAAGCGGTGCCCCCTGCCGTGACGTGGAAGAAAAACAAGTTTCTTTCCCTCAAGGCTTCCTGTTATATACTTATCCGATGGCTCACCAAAAGGCGTATCAACACTAACCTCTTCAACATCGGTCAAACCTTCTATCTCATAAAGTCCGCTTCCGCCAATTACCCCTATCACAGTCTCACTCATCAAAAAGTACTTCCTTTCTTCGCTTAAATGTAAATGTAGTTTTTATCATCAAGTGCGGCTACGGTCAAGGGATTTTGCCCTCCAAACCCCAGATTTTTCAGGATTTTCCGAAGTTTTATCTTTATTCCCATAATTTACCAAACAATAACCTTGTACTAATAATCTAAATATATTATAAATAATGGTTCCAAATGAGGCGGAAGAGATTCACGGGGCCGCTAAAATAAAACAAAAAAAAGGAATTTAAAAAAATGCAGGATATCACGCAAAAAATAGATGAATTAATTAACGCACAGAACTTTGATGAAGCGGCAGCGCTTGCGGGCAGCGAGCTTCTGGCAACAGAGGCCGCGGCCGGAGAAGATTCACTCGAAGCGGTTCGGGCAAGGCTCATGGTAACGGATGTCCTTTTGGCCAAGGGCGACGCAAAGAGCGCCTCGAAGGAGCTTGAAAAGGCCGTAGCCATAACAGAAAAAATAGATAAGATAGATACGATAGAGGCCACAAACTGTCTACGCGGACTTGCATGGACAAGGACCAACGTCAGCGGCAACGCAAAGGACGGGGTCAAGTTATTCAAAAAACGCATCAGTGAACTTCCGGAAACAAGCCGCAACTTCCGCCACATGGTGCTCTATCTCGTAGAGTTCTGCGCCAAGCAGGATATGGTCAAACAGGCCGAGATACTCCTTGACGAAAATGGCCCTCACTTCGGCCTTGACGATCCGGACCTCAACATGATCGTGAACGTAATAACAGGCGAGTACCTTAAAGCAGGCGACACGGAGAATGCCTTTGCACTTAACAAGAAGTACTTTGACCGCATAGTAGACACGAAGTTTGCCGATAAGCTTGAGATGTTCGGAGAGGTCGCGGACCGCACCGGCTCACTGGCTGCGATGTATCGCCAGGGTGGTCAGGAAAAAGAGGCCGATGACCTTTATACTCAGGTCCTCGACACCTTCAAGGACAACCCCCACTTCCCGTCACACGAATCGGTGGATCTTGTAAAAGACACCATCATGATGAAGGTAAACTACGGAAAAACAGATGAAGCAAAGGAGCTAATCCAGGAACGTCTTGACCGTACCGGCACTGAGCCCTACCGTCACAGGATCATGCAGCAGCTTCTAAGCACCCTTGCGGCCTCGCTTGAGGAAAAAGAAAAAAAGAATCTCATAGACGACCTTATACTCTCTACCCTTACCACTCAGCGCGGGAAGTTCAAGGACGACGAGCTGCCTTCCATTCA
>DAOVXI010000067.1 GCA_030636245.1 Deltaproteobacteria bacterium | reverse complement strand
GATGAGTGTTACAATACCGGCTACAGTGGAAGAAAGGCTATCATGGAGATACTTGATCTTAATGACGAGATCAGGGGTATGATCGCGAGCAAAAAAGCGCCGTCTGTCATTAAGAAGAAAGCCGTCGAAGACGGCATGATGACTCTCAGGCAGGTTGCCGTTCAATGCCTACTGAAAGGAGAGACGACCCTTGAAGAGATAAACAGGGTCACCCTTGTGGAGTTGACCCGGCCCACTTAAACGGATCAGAGAATTCACTTTAAGGGTGGTACAACTAATAGGGCCAGTTACAACAGTTAGCATTTTTTATTTTAAATTACTAGAAAAGTTTTTTTTCATTTTTCAGCATCTCCATGACATCATCGGCCGGCAGAGGGGGGCTGATGAGATAACCCTGGATCTCGTCGCATTCATACTTCTGCATAAACTCCAGCTGAGCCTTTGTTTCAACACCCTCAGCTATAACCTTATGGCCCAGGCTGTGTGACATGGATATGATAGTAACTACTATTGAGGCGTCATCCGAGTTGGTCGTAACGTCGTTGACAAATGACTTGTCTATCTTCAGGGCGTCTATCTTGAAACGTTTAAGGTAACTCAATGATGAATAACCTGTGCCAAAATCGTCTATGAACAGCTGAATACCCATATCGTGCAATTTATCCAGCGTTTCTGTCGCTGTTGCCACATCCTGCATTATCATGCTCTCTGTGATCTCTATACCAAGTCGTTCCGGCTCGAGTTTGCTCTCTAACAACACAGATTTTATGGTGCTGACAATGTTCTTATCTTGCAGCTGGTATGCCGAAAGGTTTACGGCCACGTTCAGGTCTTTATAGCCGGCGTCTTGCCACCTTTTGGCTTGGAAGCATGCTTTGCGCAGAACCGTTTTCCCCAGAGGAGTTATGAGTCCGGTTTCCTCCGACAGGTGAATAAATTCGTCCGGTGGCATAAGACCCTTTTCAGCATGTTGCCAGCGTACAAGCGCTTCCAGGCTAACGATCGAGCCTGTCTTCAGACATACCTTCGGTTGATAGTAGACTACGAATTCATCTCGATCCAGGCCCTTGCGAATGTCGTTTTCCAGTGAGAGACGATGAAAGGCTCTTGCATTCATGGCCTCCGTGTACAGTCGGTAGGTGTTTCTCCCACCTTCCTTGGCCCGGAGCATTGCGGTGTTCGCGTTCTTTATGAGGGTCTCCGCATCTCTTCCGTCACCGGGATAGAGTGCTATTCCGATGCTTGCCGTAAGGTAAAGCTCATGACCATCAACGCTAAAGGGCTCTGAAAATGATTTTATTGCATCCATTGCGATCTTTACGGCGACCTGTTCGTTATTAAGTGAGTCGAGGACGAAAGAGAACTCATCCCCACCGAACCTTGCTACGGTATCGCCCGCCCTTACACAGGCCTTCAGCCTTTTTGCCGCCTGCTGCAATATAGAGTCACCAGCGGTATGGCCGAGACTTTCATTTATGTTCTGGAACCTGTCCAGCCCGATAAATAAGACGGCAGGGAAGATCTCCGAATATTCAGAGTGGGCTATGGTGAGCTGTAGCCGGTCCTTAAGTAGCAGCTTATTTGGAAGACCTGTAAGAGCGTCGTGGTTGGACTGGTACTTGATCTCTTCTTTGCTACGTTTGATATCGGTAATGTCGTGAAAGATCGACACGTACCTCGTCGCTCTGTCAACTGAGTTCTTTATGGCGATGATATTGAGCCACTCCGGATAGGCCTCGCCGTTCTTGCGTCGGTTCCATATCTCACCCTGCCACCGACCCTTCTCAATGAGGGAGTTCCACATCTCATCAAAGAAGGCGCGCTCGTGCCTGTCGGACTTCAGGATGCGCACATTCTCTCCTATTGCCTCTTCAGGGCTGTATCCTGTGATAGATGTAAAGGTTCGGTTGACAGACTCAATGTTCCCCTTTTCGTCTGTAACCACGACGCCTTCAATTGCGTTTTCAAAAACTTTGGAGGCAAGGACCAGTTTGTCTTCAGATTGTCTGAGCTCGGTCACATCCTGAACCGTGCCTGCCATACGAAGGGGGACGCCGGCTTCATCAAAGGTAACTTCAGCCTGTTCATGAACTACCCGCTCAGCGCCGCTAGGAAGCACTATCCTGTGGTCAATACTGTAAGGTTCTTTCTCCTTCAGGGCGCTGTCGACAGATGCTTTAACAAATTCCCTGTCATCGGGATGAACAAAAGTAATGAATGCTTCGTAAGTAGCGTCAAACTCATGTGGAGATATGTCAAAGATTCGATAGATCTCGTCAGACCAGTAGAGCTCATTTTGTTTTATGTTCCAGTCCCAGTTCCCCAGGTGAGCGATCCTCTGAGCCTCCACAAGACGCTCCTCACTTTTACGCAGTGCCTGTTCCGCCCGGTTACGTTCTGAGATTTCTTCTTCCAGGGCCGCCATCTTCTTTTCAAGCTGCTTGACCACACGCTCACTGTAGAGCTCGAACTGATCTTTCTCCGCTATAATCGGTTTCTCTGCTACTATTTCCCCTTTATCCACCTCATCGACCAGGTTTTTTATGATCTTTATGAAAGCCTCCGGCTGCAAAGGCTTGGCTATAAACCCGTTCGCACCGAGGCTAAGAGCAAGTTTTTCGTCCCTCTCGTCGGTGTAGCTGGCGGTGTAGAATATAAAGGGTATATCTTTAAGGCTATCGTCTTTTTTACACTCCCTGCACAAGCGGAAGCCGTCCATTCTTGGCATCAAAATGTCGGATATGATTATATCTATGGTATTTGATCTTAACTTCGCCAGTGCCTCTACGCCGTCCACGGCGGAGACAACCTCATAATCGTTCCCCTTAAGCAGGGTCTCAAGCATATAGAGGCTGTCAGCCTGATCGTCTACGATAAGTAATTTCATTTTACCTATTTTCTTAGATTATGGCCAAAAGGCGATTGGTATTCATATGCCGATATCTTGTCACTGTTTTTCCAGAGTCCCTTCCCGCTTTTTCCTGTCTATCTCCGCCACAATGTCTAATATTCCTTTAATGTCCAGCGGCTTGTAAACGCAGGTATACGCGTTGTTTTTCATCGCCTCCTCCACCTGCTCGGCCATCTCTCCCCTGTAACCGGTCATCATCACCGCAACGATGTTGGCATTTATCTCCCTTATCTTTTGGTAGGTCTCCAGGCCGTTCAAGACCGGCATCTTCAGGTCTATGAATATAATGTCATACTCTTTGTTCTTAGCCTGGTCAATTGCCTCCTTGCCACTGTGGGCGACCCCTGTACTATAGCCATTCTCCTCAAGGACGTCTTTGAGCGTGAAGCATATATCCTGGTCGTCGTCCACCACCAGTATAAGAGACCCCTCAGTGGACTTCTCGATGGAGTCCATAACCTTGTCAATGTCCAGCGGCTTATGGATGACGTCGTAAGCGCCTTCATCGAGGGCCTCCTTGATGAGCGTATCAACGGAGTAGGCCGTCATCATGATGACCTTTGTGGTGGGGCTTATTTGCTTGATCTCCTTGAAGGCCTCCACACCGTTTATGCCCGGCATTTTGATATCCATTAGGGTCACGTCATAGGCCCCTTTGCGGACCATTTCAATAGCCTCGTAACCGTTTCTTGCCACGGAAACATCGTAACCAATGTCACTAAGGATATCCGGCATAGTCTCGGTCATGCCTACATCATCATCAACTATCAGCACACGGGTTTTTTCATTCTTTTTCATGCGTTTTCCTTCCTGCTACTTAGAGGCAGTTTTACGGTAAATGTAGTGCCCTTGCCAGCTTCGCTTGTAACCTCTATCAGCCCCTTGTGCATATCAATTATTCCCTTCACTATGGCAAGCCCAAGACCGATGCCCTTTGCCTTCGTGGTAAAGAGCGGCTCGAATATCTTCTTGATGTTCTCCTCGGATATCCCTTCGCCTGTGTCCTTGATCTTTGTCTCGACAAAATCATTTGTTACTGCCGTGGTTATCTCCAGTCGACCTTCGTCAGGCATCGCTTGCAGGGCGTTGTATATGAGGTTTTGAAAGACCTGTCGTATCTGGCCCGGGTCTATGAGAACAGGGGGGAGGTTTTCGTCCAGCCTGGTCTCCAGCGTGACATTCTCGGGCAGCTCTACTCCAACCAGTGCGTCTTCTATGACAAGCTTCAACTCCACCACCTCAGTGGTAGGTTTTGACGCCCTTGAGAAGTCCAGTAGGTCAGTGATTATAGCATTTGACCTGTTTACCTCCCTCTGAAGGATATCTATGTGTTTCAGTATCTTCTCGTCTGCGTCCTTTAACTTCATGTTCAGGAAATATGCGGAGTTCCCTATGACCCCGAGCGGGTTCCTCAGTTCGTGCCCGATGCTGCTCGCAAGCTGTCCCACGGCAGCCAGCTTCTCGCTGCGAACCAGCTTCTCCTGAGCATTACCCAACTTGAAGGTCATTTCATTAAATGCATCGGCCAGCTCGCCTATCTCTCCGCTTGACGTTGTCTCAACCTTACTGCTCAGATTACCTTTTGTTATTTCTACCACCGCGTCCCGCAGCTTTGATATTGGGCGAGAAAAAGAGAGGGAGAGGAATAGGCTGACACCCAGGGCCACGACAAACAGGATTATCGCGATGCTCAATACAGTCTTATTTGCATTTCGCGCGACTGCGAGGTGGGTTGTCATATCTATTAAAGAAAATATAGCCCCTACAGCTCTGTCTCCGGCGTCCTTTAGCGGAATTCCAGCACAGGCAAATGTACGGTTCTTAACCTTGAGCTTGTGGAGAATGACCTCTCCTTTTTCAACCCGATGAGCATTGTTTTCAGAGGCGAAGCATGTTGCCGCCGCTTCCTTTTCCGCGGCCTCTTCCGTTGTCCTGCTGACAATGACATGATCTTTCGTGTCGTCCCAGTTATCTCTCAGCCCGGTGATCGCTCTGGATATACTCCACTTCTCCCGGTCCAGATATTTCTTGTCGACCAGGATCGCATATTCATCACCGTCGGTAATATTTTTAAGTGTCTCTAGAAAATGGTCGATCTCCTGGCCGAGCTCCACATAACCTACCAGTTTGTCGTTATCATAAAAGGGCATGACCGCCCGTAGGGCGAACGCTGTTTTTCCAAGCTCTATCCCTGTTGCAATCGCTTTTGTGTCCTTCGCTTTCTCAAGGGTGATCCTGTCTATCAGGTCGCCGTAAAGTTCTTTGTTGTGAAGCCTGACAAAGTTATGTCCGTCGGGAAGTATAAAGTAGAAGTGGGTGATGCCGAATTGTTTTTTCAGGCTCTGAAAAAGCGGTTGGCCGTAGTTATAGAGCTTTTCCCTGTCCTTTTCCAGGAATATTTTTTTGAAGGTGGGACTCTGTGCAATTACTTCAAGTGCGGCAGAGAGGATCATCGAATCACCGTCTTCAAGTTCATTAAATATCTTGCTTGTGTAATTGACCCTTTCTTCCAGTGTGACGTTAAAGCTTTTGCTCTGGCTATACAACATCACCATGTAAAATGATATTATCAGCGGCACAACGACCGCCAGAAACCCTATACCCAGTTTTGATCGTATCTTCATTGTTGTCTTCCTTTTTCAGATTAGTGTGAACCTGTGGAAAATGATAATATATTCGATCATGATGCCGTTTGCTTTGAGCATAACAGCAGGATTGCCGATTTAGGACATGTCTCTTGATGTGACAAAAGGTCATTAGTCAATGTCATCACAGCCGTTCATTATAAAAACTTTTCGATCTCTGACATGATGGTCTTCGGGTCGATCGGTTTTTCTATGTAGCCGTTGCAGCCCGCCTTCAGCGCCTGTTCCCTGTCCCCGGTCATGGCGAAGGAGGTGAGGGCGGCGATCGGGATCTCTCCATCGGCTTTTGACTCTCTGATCCTCCTTGTCGCTTCGATGCCGTCAATGCCCGGAAGCTGGATGTCCATCAATATCATGTCAGGCATCTCTTTTACCGCAAGCTCCACGCCTTCCTCGCCGGTTGTGGTCTCTATCATGTCATAGCCGTTTTCCTTCATAACAAAGCCTATGAGGTACATGTTGGCCTTCGTATCTTCCACAACAAGTATCCTTTTCATGATGATTCTCCCTTATTATAATGGATTGTCCCTGAGCGATTTTTTATCCACTCGTCCCCGTCGTTGGCAAGCTAAAGGTAAACACGCTCCCCTTCCCGAACTTGCTCTCGACCCTGATGCCGTCGCCGAGAAGCTCGGCTATCTTTTCCGAGAGGTACAGACCAAGCCCCGTCCCTTCCTTCGTTCGTCCCTTTATGGGGACCTGACCGAATGCCTTAAAGAGCTTTTCTATATCCTCTTCCTTTATACCGATGCCGGTATCGCTAACAGATACCTCGACCGTCCCCGCTCTCTCCCTCACCTTTATCGCTACCTTTCCTGTATCTGTGAACTTAACGGCATTAGCGATAAGATTTACAAGGACCTGCTGTACCCTTCTTTCGTCGCTCACAACTTCAATTTTTTTAGGCGCATCGATGGTCATCTCAAGCTTCTTCTCGGCTACGGCGACCTGGAAGGAGTCCATTACCGACCATGTAAGGGCCGCGACATCGAACGTCCCGGTGGCAATTTCCACCTTGCCGGCTTCTATCTTGCTTACGTCTATTACGTCGTTTATCAGTGAGAGGAGATGGTTGGCGCTGCTCTGTACCATGGTAAGCTGTTTTCGCTGCTCTTCGTTAAGCTCCCCGGTCATGCCCATCAGTATTATGCCCGTAAATCCTATGATGGAGTTAAGAGGGGTCCTTAGCTCATGGCTCATGCCTGCTATGAACATCGACTTAAGGCGGTCCAGTTCTTTTAGTTTGGTGTTGGCTAGTTCAAGTTGGGTGGTTTTTTCTTCAAGCTCTTTCGTGCGCTCACTGACAAGCTCCTCCAGGTGGTCGCGGTGCTTTATAAGTTCCTCTTGCAGGTGCTGCTTCTCTATCAGTTCTTCAACCCTGAGAATAACCTCAACCATGACCAGGGGCTTGATAAAGTATCCCTTTGCGCCTTTATCCAAGGCATTGACGGCGTTTTGAAGGGACGCATTTCCGGTAATGATAATACAGGCCATTTCCGGATACTTTTTTGTAAACTCCACCAGAACCTCGGTGCCGTCCATATCGGGGAGTCTGATGTCAACGAGGGCGACATCGAAGCTACCCTGCTTCGCCTTGTCGATCGCCTCGCGACCCGTGAAGGCCGTGGCGGTGCTGAAACCCTTATCCTCAAATATATCGGAGAGGGTCTCACAGGCCGACTCCTCGTCGTCTATGATCAGAAGGCTGTTATTGCTCATTTACCGATACCCTGTCCCGGCTTTTTACAGTCCCTTCTCTGTTGATCTCAGATCAAGTCCCGTACCAATGCCGCGTTTTTATCAAATCGTCATTAGATCCGACCTTAGGTGCAGCTCTATTTGCAGGGTGTTTTTCAAGTGGTGGGTGAGTGCTTACGCCAGATAATTGCCTGATTTCAAACAATCTTCATACACAACATACATTTAAAGTATGTCATACTTTTCATAATGTGCAAGTCCCTGTAGTCACAAACATAAAGAAAGTGAATGGGAGAAATGACATTGATCGACCCGGCTTTATGTTGAGGTTCGGGTCAGTGTTATGCGGTCGGCAAGGTTCAGGTGCGCCTTCATAAGTAGGTAGTATTCTTCCAGAACGAATTCCGCTGTGGCGTAATTGTGACATAAAAGAACGTAACAGATGTAAAATACCGGACACAGTGTGATCAATGTAAAACTTCTAACAGCTTGATTTTAGTGGAAAAAAGTGAAAGCGGCATAACAATCAGACTATTAGGAGGTTATTGTTAATCTTTCGGATCACCAATTCCTTTTTTTCCTCCACAATTGAAAAATATATGGTTTTGTGACAAAAGTCATTTTTATAATACTTTACCGATGTTAAGTTTATTGTCAGAAAAAATATAGATAGGAGAAGATACGATGACAAAGGCTTCGGCAAGAAATATTTTTATTGGCGGAACGGTCGTAGTTAGTGCGGTCTTTTTGATCCTTACTTATCTTTCTCACGTTTCTTATCCGGAGAGAACACATCCGGAGAAGATCACAGAAGAGGTCGAGTGGGGTAAGAGGGTATGGGAAAGGCACGCTTGTATAGACTGTCATACCCTTTTGGGTGAAGGTGCTTACTTTGCGCCCGAACTTGGTAATGTTATTGAACGACGTGGTGAGGGTTTTGTAAGGGCGATGCTTAAAACAACGTCCGAGCAAGGCTGGGGTACTACAAGGAAGATGCCCAGG
>DAOVXI010000137.1 GCA_030636245.1 Deltaproteobacteria bacterium | reverse complement strand
GTTTTTATTCAGCTTTTATTGCTTTAGCATTGAAGCCAGTTTTTGGTGGAGACGCTTTTGTTTTTTCTAATTTAAGGGAATAGATAACAATGGTAATAGACATATCTAGAATAAAAAAACTTTTAAAGGAAAGGTGCGACTTCAGCTTTAACGAAGAATCCACCATTATCCTTAAGAAGGTAATAGTCAGTCGCATGCAAATGGTCGGCATGTCTGACGTACTCCATTATTATAACCTTTTAGTCTCGGATGATATGGAGTTTTATCATCTTGTAGACATTGTCACAATAAACAATACCTTCTTTTTTCGTGAGAGAGAGACCATAGATCTTTTTGTGGAAAAACTTGCTCCCGAGCTACTTAAATCGAAGAACCCCGGTTACAGTGTAAGGGTGCTAAGCGCCGGGTGCTCCTCCGGCGAGGACCCGTACTCTATCGCAATGGCGCTACTTGAAAAGTATGGCAAGGATGCTATGAACTCATTCTCAATAAGCGCTTTTGATGTTGACGGCCCGGTTATGAACAAAGCCAAGAAGGCTTTATACGGTGAGCGTTCTTTTGTTGCGGTCGATGAGGATTTTACATACAACTACTTTATTAAAGATCAAAGGCATCTTCTTCGTTTGAAAGATGATATCAGGCTTGCGGTGGACTTCTATTCGTATAACCTCCTGAAGGGCGGATATGAAGATACCTTTGCCGGCGTGGATGTTATTTTCTATAGAGGTATCTCCGGATACTTTAGCCGTGAGAACCAGATGAAGATACTTGGCCGGCTCGCAGGCCTTTTAAGGGAAGGCGGATATCTTATCCTCGGTAAAGACGAGGCAAAGCATCACAATAGCGGTATCCTAATGCCCATTGTGATGGATGGTTCGCTTATCTTCCAAAAGGACTCAAGCTATGTTAAGGAGATAAGCGACAGCATTCTTCCTACGAACGAAGGCATGGTGCGCGGTCCCTTTAAGCTGGATATGATCTCCAACATAGAGCTTGAGGCAAGTGACATAGATAGCGGGGGTTCTTTGGAAGAGGTAGGGGAGCCCGGGGTGGAGCTTCTTATGAGTAACGCACAGTTAAGGCGAGAAAGCGAGGAGTACAACTCTGCGATAAAGCTTGTTGATGATGTTCTTAAGATATATCCTGACCACGGAGAAGCACTTATCTTAAAAGCGACACTGCTACTGGAGTCGGAAAGGTTTGATGAGATAAAGGACGTCGTAAAAGAGATAACAGGGAGCGGACATTTTCGCATAGAAGCACGTATCATTGTAGGGCTTAGTGCAAAGAAACTTGGAGATATGGATGCTGCATTGAAACACTTCAAGGATGCTGTTTATGCGGACGCTTCGTGCTGGCTTGCGCATTTCTATCTCGGTGAGTGTTTCAGGGAAAACTTGCGTAGCGCACTTGCCATAAAAGAGTTTGAGTCGGTGCGTGAGATCATTGATAAGAAAGGCTTTTTTTCGCCCGTAATGAAGTACATGCCCATGAGTTTTACGGAGGAGCACTTCATGAGTTATATCGGTAAGACCATAGCGGTGCTTAAAAGGTCGTTTAAGGGTGAAGGTGCCGGTGGCGACTGAAAGTAAGGGGACAGCTAAGGCGTTAGCCAGAGCCTCCCGTCTTTCTTGATAAGGTCATCTGCTTTCTCGGGGCCCCATGAGCCGGGCCCATAGTTAGGGAACTTCGGTTCTGGCAGTTCCTGCCAGCCTTCAAGTATCCTTGTTACATATTCCCAGCTTTTTTCGATCGCCTCTTTATGCGGAAAGAGGGTCGAGTCTCCGAGCATACAGTCAAGAAGGAGCCTTTGGTATGCGTCCGGCAGCTCCATGCCATAAGTTTCCTTATATGAAAAGTCCATATCGACCATATCTATTTTGTCCTGAGACCCCGGAACCTTTATGTTGAGCTTGAACGACATGCCTTCATCGGGCTGTATCTTGAGCACAAGGACGTTCCTTTTCGGGCAACCGCTCTCGGTGTCCTTAAAGAGGCAGTGCGGCACGTCCTTGAAGTGTATTGAAAGTTCTGTTGTGCGTTTCTTAAGTCGTTTACCGGTTCTTATGTAAAAAGGCACCTCCGACCATCTCCAGTTATCTACAAAAAGTTTCAGGGCAAGAAAAGTCTCGGTCGAGCTTTCCTTTGAGACGTTCTCCTCCTCTCTATAGGAGTTGACCTTTTCTTTATTAAGCACGCCCCCGCCGTACTGGCCTCTGACCGTAAGGTTTGTTACCTCGCTTTTCTCGATCGGTCTAAGTGAGTTGAAGAGCTCTATCTTCTTATTTCTTATCGCCGCAGCTTCAAGGCTTATGGGAGGCTCCATGGCAACAAGGCTCAGGAGCTGCATTATGTGGTTCTGGAACATGTCGCGCAGTATTCCTGCCTCTTCAAAGTATTTTCCCCGAGAGCCTATGCCGATATCCTCACTAACGGTTATCTGAATGTGATCGACGTAGCGGCGGTTCCATATGGGTTCATAGATGCCGTTCGCGAAACGGAAGAAGAGGATGTTCTGTACCGTCTCTTTACCGAGGTAGTGATCTATTCTGTATATGTCATCCTCATTGAAGTGCTTCAGTACCAGTTTGTTGAGCGTGGTGGCGCTATCAAGGTCCCGCCCGAATGGCTTTTCGATAATTATCTTAGGGTTCTCTGATGCGCCTTTTTCTTTTGATGCAAGCCCGGAGCCGTCAAGCATATCCGTTATGACGGGGAAGAAGCTCGGAGGGGTGGCAAGGTAGAATATCTTATTGGTTACCTGTCCGCATTTTTTGTCGGCTTCCTTGAGCTTTTCTGAGAGTTTTTTATAGCCTTCCATCTCGTCAAAGGAGGAGCTTACAAAGTAGGAGTTCTCTTCAAGCCTTATGGCAGAGCTTACGTCACTGCTGTTGGTAATGCCTGTCGTGCGGAAGGCTTCCTTTACGATCTCTCTGAATTTGTTGTCATCTATTTTTCGAGTGGCAAAGCCGAGTATGTTGAAGCATTCGGGAAGTAACTTGAGTTCCTTTAAGCGCAGGAGCGCGGGGAGAAGCTTTCTCTTGCCGAGATCTCCGGTGGCACCGAATATGATCATTGTGGTTGGTAGAATATTTAAATTATCCATAGGGTTAACTCTCCAGCCTTCTTGAGTTCCTCGCTATTCCAATATATACTATAAATCTATCAGAAAGTGTAGCTTTGTCAATAGTATCAGGGTTGCCTGAGTTATCCTAAGGTGTGCTGTCTTTAAAAAAAACTTAACACAAAATGCTCTGCGTGCTATAATAATAAGCTATAAATCAGGAGGAGTATTAACATGACAACCGGAAGAGAGGTTTGCCCAAGCTGCGGACGTGTGGTCGGAGGCAGGTTTAAGACGGTCCTGACCTCAACCGTGATCGGAGCCTTAGTCGGACTTGGCGTGGGCGTTGGATTTGTTACCATATACTTTGGCACAGCGCCGGGGTATCTTCATTTTATGGCCTTGATACACGAGGGCGCCGGAACAGGTATCGGTGCTGTTCTTGGTCTTGTTATCGGAGCGTTAAGAACTTAATATGAGTGAGAATAGAAAAAAGAAGGTCCTCTTCATAACCCCGCCGTATCACGCCGGAGTTGTGGAGGTGGCGGGAAGCTGGGTGCCGCTCTACTTTGTATACCTTGCAGGGGCTGCGCGTAAGGCAGGCTGCGATGTGGTGGTTTATGATGCCATGACAAAGATGGTCGGGCACAAGGAAATAGAAGAGAAGATACGCGAGGTAAAGCCGGATTATGTCGCAACCGGTGCCATAACGTGCACGCTTCCCGATGCGTTGGAGCTTTTAAGCACGGCAAAAAAAGTCGACCCGAGCATCACAACACTCTTCGGAGGCATCCATCCTACATTTATGAGTGAAGAGGTTTTTTCACTCTCAAACGATGTTGATTTTATCGTAAGGGGTGAGGGTGAGCATACATTAACGGAGCTCTTAGAAGCTGTTGAGGGTGACGGCGAGGTATCTTCCGTTAAGGGTGTCTCATATAAAAGAGAGGGCAAGGTCATTCATAACGAGGACAGGCCCCTGATGAGCTCCGAGGAGCTGGACAAGCTCGATAAGGCATGGGACGTGCTGGAGTGGACGGATTATAATTACTTTATACTGCCCGGTTCACGGCTCGGCGCCCTTGATACTTCAAGAGGCTGTGACAAGGAGTGTACCTTCTGCTCACAGCGTAAGTTCTGGCAGGAGACGTGGCGACCCAGAAAACCGGAGCAGCTGATCGATGATATATTAGAGCAGAAGAAGTACGGCGTTGATGTAGTGCTCCTGACGGACGATTATCCAACCCAAGACAGGGCACGTTGGGAAAAGTTTTTAGACCTGCTGATAGAGAAAGAGGTGAATGTCTCTATCCTTATGGAGACACGTGTCGAAGACATCATAAGGGACGAGGATATACTTTCGAAGTATAGAAAGGCCGGTGTTATCCATATCTATGTCGGAACGGAAGCAACCGATCAGGAGACCATCGACCTTATGAAGAAAGACATTAAGGTTGATGACGCAAAGAAGGCGCTGAGGTTGCTTGACGAGCATGGCATAATAACCGAGACATCCATGATACTCGGTCTTCCGGATGAAACGCCCGAGAAGATAGAGAAGACCCTTAAGCTTGCAAAGGAATTCAACCCCGACTTCTGTCACTTTCTTGCTATAGCCCCGTGGCCATACGCTGATATGTATGAAGATCTGAAACCATACCTGGAGGTTACCGATTACAGGCGCTACAACCTTATAGATCCGATAATAGCTCCGAAGGAGATGACGCTAGAGGAGATAGACACGGCCATCGTTGACTGCT
>DAOVXI010000210.1 GCA_030636245.1 Deltaproteobacteria bacterium | reverse complement strand
TTGCTTAGATGCAATAGGGAAGATGGCTGAAACACTATAGTCTCGTAGGGTGGGCCATTGCCCACAGTCTCGTAGGGTGGGCCATTGCCCACCAATAGATAACACCCCCTTCATTGACCTTTCCTCATAGCTATAGTAAAATTTACCCCATGAAAAAACATCTATTTATAATAACGGTACTGGTGCTTTTTGTCTTTGCTTACGGCTGTGACAGGGGCGCGGAGCCTGCTAATGCAGGCGGCGATGGGCATGTCGCTTTTTACTTAATTGATTCTGATGATGCAAGCTACGGTGTAGAGGGAGCCAATGACTTTATTTACTACTATGAAAATCTGGAGCCGTGGCTGAAGAAGAATGATTTGTCTTATTCCTTTCATGAAGAGCACGACATTGATATAACGACCTCACTTGGGAAGAAGGTTTCTTTTACAAGCGAGAACTTCAAGGGGGATGATGACATAGGCATAATTCTTATAAGAGCTGATGGTGAGTACAAGGTCATAAAAGGTGTTTGGACAGACGTTGACCTCTTAGTGGAAATAAAGGGTTACTTCAGTATCAACTCTAACTAAAACATATAATATTGAGCCTTGTAGGGTGGGCCATTGCCCACCGATAGATAACACCCCATTTATTGACCTTTCCTCATATCTATAGTAAAATTTACCCCATGAAAAAACATCTATTTATAATAACGGTACTGGTGCTTTCTGTCTTTGCTTACGGCTGTGACAAAGGCACGGAGCCTGCAAAAGAGGCCGAGGAAGTAAAGATAGTTGCGCCCAAGAAGGTAAAGCCCGTGTATAAGGAAAGCAGTAAAGGGCTGGAGCGGATAAGCTTTACTTTTCCACGCGGAGGAAAGCAGCTTGTTGTTGAGGAGAAGGGTCCCTCACGTCTGTTTAAGGACGAAACACCTGCGCATCTTGAGATGAAAGCCGATACCTTCACCGTGGACGGCTTTTATAAAGAGATCAAGAAGCATCTGCGTGAGGTTAAGCCGCGAGAAGAGTGGGATGACCCGAAAGCAAAAGCCGGGTTGGTGACGATAACCTTCAAGGGTAAGCCAAGTGTCGATCATCTGATATTCAATGAGGACGGCTTTGCCGAAGGTATAATAAAAAAGGCCGAGGCCAACGCCATAAGGTAGCCTACCATTAATCCTGCGGGCGTAGTTCAATGGTAGAATGAAAGCTTCCCAAGCTTTAGACGTGGGTTCGATTCCCATCGCCCGCTCCATACATTTATGCTATAATCCAAGGCTTAAGATAAGGACTAAACTATAAGGAGAATATACAGATGAAAAGAGTTTTACTTACACTTTCTGCCCTATTAATTGCCACGAATGCCAACGCTCATACACTGAGCCAGGCCGAGCAGACAACGGCTTCCGCGGGCGGGCCGCTTCAATGGATCATCGCCAGCATAAGTCACACGGTAAGCGGCATCGACCACCTGCTCATTCTTTTGGCCGCGGTGGTTATCCTCACAAAGTATAAGGGCATCGTTGCTCTTGTAACGGCCTCCAAAAAAAATAAAACAGAAAAGTAATCGTACTGCCATTGACGCACAAGCAGGCATCTCCCGGTCTTTAAGGCCGGGTATTACTATTAAGGAGAAAATTAATGAGAACCGCAAATCCGGCTCTTAACAAAAAAACATTCGCAAAGGCCCACGCCGGCATAATACCTACAGGCGAGGTGATGACCCTCAACGGCACGGTAAATAAAAGCATCATGCTGCTCGGGATTCTCGTCATATCAGCTCTATGGCCGTGGTATAAATTCTTCAGCTTTGCCGATCCGGCTGTCGCGCAGAGTTCGGTCATGGGCTTTCTCATAGGCGGCCTCATCGGCGGACTAATATTCGCCATGATAACAATATTCAGACCAAAGAGCGCGGCAATTACGGCTCCTATATACGCGATACTGGAGGGGCTCTTCCTCGGTGCTATCTCGGCGGTATTCGAGTCCATGTACCCGGGCATTGTCATTCAGGCCATAGCCCTTACCTTCGGCATATTCTTTGCGCTACTTATGGCTTATAAGAGCGGGCTGATAAAAGCGACAGAGAACTTCAAGCTCGGCATAGTTGCGGCAACGGGCGGGATATTCATTGTTTATATGGCGACCATGGTACTCGGTTTTTTCGGTGTTAACATACCCTACATTCACGGCTCCGGGATCGTCGGCATCGGCTTTAGCCTCTTCGTTGTCGTGATAGCCGCCTTGAATCTCGTTCTGGACTTTGACTTCATAGAGCACGGCGCCAAGACAGGGGAGCCGAAGTACATGGAGTGGTACGCGGCATTCGGATTGATCGTAACCCTTGTCTGGCTCTACATAGAGCTA
>DAOVXI010000109.1 GCA_030636245.1 Deltaproteobacteria bacterium | reverse complement strand
TCCTCGCCTCAAACTCTCCTTCATGGAACTCCTCTGACTCTTCGACAATAGCTTTTAAGGCATCATCATTGGTAGCATAGAAGATTCCTTTATCCGTCTTGGCACCGGAAATAATAGCGTCGGCGTAGGTGTCAAAGGACTCAACCGCCTCCTCGTGCTCACGCCATACCTCATCTGCTCCCGCTTTATCACCAGCCTCAAGTAATTCCATAATAAGGACCCTATCCAAAGTAACTGCCAGCTTCATCTCCATTGCTGCCTCTATCAAAGGCGAGTTAGTGACGATCTTTTCAGTATTACCTGTAAGGCTATTTATGTTCTTCATACCAACCAGCCCTACGATGAGCAGTATCACGGCAACAGCAACAAACGCCGCAACAAGCTTGGTGCTCAACTTCATATTCTTAAAATCCATTTTACTACCTCCTTAAAACTACGTTGTCTACTCAAGTGCCACGCCTTTGTAGCTTTAAGGTAAAGCTTGTCCTCCTCAGGACAATTTATCTTCAGTTACCACCAAAGACTTTACCTGCTATTATCGTACCTGCTTCTATCCAATAAATTTTTTACTAAAACCAACTCATGTCTTCATTGACATTTGTTTCATATTAACAACTAAAATTTCAGCAATTAAAATTCTATTGCAAGCTGTGCGCCAAAACCGCTGTTCTCTTCACCTAAATAGTTCTCGCCACTTATAAACTCAGCGGTCAAACCAACGTTATCATAGAGAGCGTATGACCCGGCGACACCGTACTGTGTCTCCTGAAATCCAAAAAATTCACTACTGCCTTCATACCTTGCGGCAACGGTTACCTTGTCACTAAGCTCATACCCGACCTCTACGTTATATGTCGCAGGCGCATCACCAGTTCCGTCCCCGACACCACCATTATCAAGATCAAGATCAGCAACATCAAACTGTGAAGCCGCAAGATACTCTAGGTTTAAAACAACACCGGCATAGACAACTTCAGCGAAGACCGAGTAACCGGCGACCGTATCAACCGGGTTAGGTCCCACGATCTCAAGGTCGGTATCGGTTATGTCTGATATATAAGAACCTCCAACCTTAACGCCTTCCATTACATTTACCGTTACGGAAGCGAAGTAGTTGTCAATCGAATCATCTTCACCGATCACTGTCGTTGCTCCGTTAAAGAAACCGGCACTTGCCTCAAACTTATCTGCTTCAAAAGAAGCCATAACGACCGTCTCTGCCGTCTCGCCAAGCGTAAGAGTCAAGGGGTCTGTTATGAAGTTGGATGCAAAATTACCAAATGGAATATAGACCCTTCCTGCCGTAATCGAAAGGCCTGAAGGCATCTTGGAACTTGTTATTGTTATATAACCCTCATCAACTACCACCTGTTCCGTGTCATCTTCCTCCCAAAGAAAAACCAATGTACCTGAAACATCATCATTTAATGTTGCTTCAGCTCCCAAGGTCGCTGTTGCAAGTGTTATGTCCGAGCTGTCTACGTTATTTACTGACTGAAAGTATGCCTCTACCTCAAGCGCTCCGTTGAACTCAATACCTACCTCTGCTGATGCATTCTTAGCACCGATACCGATAATAAAAATACTAAGTAGCAACACTAAGAACTTCACTGCCTGATCATAAATTTTTGTTCCTGTCATTTTCTTACTCCTCCTATGTTTTTATTAATTAATAACTAACTATTCTGTATATTCTCAACCATCATAAGTTCTTCACTTGTAAGAACTTTTGTTATATCAAGTAACATATTGACCTTGTCTCCCACTTTTCCCATACCAAGGATATAGTCTGTATTTACCTTAGTACCGAATTTAGGTGCAGCTTCTATCTCTGCTGCAGGTATATCAAGGACCTCAAGAACAGTATCTATAATGATACCCATGAGAAGACCGGCGACATCAACAACAATGATACAGGTCTCTTCGTCATATTCAGCCTCTTCCAGGCCGAAACGAAGCCTTAAATCAATCACTGGAATAACCTTTCCTCTTAGGTTAATAACACCCTTTACATAAACAGGTGTCTGAGGAACGCTCGTAACATCGATCATACCGATGATCTCCCGTACGTTCAGAACATCTACCCCATACTCTTCATTGTTTAGTAAAAAACTTAGAAACTTTCCTCCTTCAATATCTTTTGCCGCCTTCTTTACAGCTTCAGTCAATTCATCCTTCTTTCTTACACTCATAATTACCTCCATTTATAGATTCTTAAGACTTCATATCACTATCTATCTATACTGCAAATCAGTTAAATGCAACATCAACAACCCCGCCGACATCAAGAATTAGCCCTACCCTGCCATCTCCAAGAATAGTACAACCGGAGATCGCTATAAGTCCGGAAAAAGTATCGCTGAGGCTTTTTATAACAACATGCTGGTGGCCTAATATTTCATCCACCACGACACAACATTTTCTTCCGTTACCTTCGACAAGTATAAAAATGGAATCCTTCATATCTTGACCGACGCCGTTGTCTGTGAAGAGTTTTCTAAGTCTAATAACAGGATGTAACTCATCTCTTATCTTTACGACCTCCCCTTGCCCAGCGACAACGGTTATGTCACTGGCAGCAGGTTTAAATGAAGTCTCTATAGAGAGTGTTGGGATTATGTAACGGTCAACACCGACCTTTACGACCATGCCTTCGATACTAGCCGTTGTCAGAGGAAATCTAAGCGTAAAAGTTGTCCCCTCTCCTTTGGTACTTGATACATCTACTCTGCCTCTGAGTTTTTCAATATCCTTCTTTACAACATCAAGCCCTACTCCTCTACCAGAGATCTCTGTAATCTCTTTTGCTGTGGAAAAACCCGGCTCAAATATCACATTAAAAAGCTTGGTGTCATCATGTTCCATAACCTCTGTTAGAAGACCTTTTTCTTTAGCTTTGTTATATATATCTTCCCTTGAAAGCCCCGCACCATCATCTAGTACTTCAATAACTACACTTCCACCCTGATGGTATGCCTTGAGATCAACTACTCCCTCGAAGGATTTACCTGCACTTGCCCTATCCTCCGGGCCCTCTATGCCATGATCCACACAGTTTCTTACAAGATGCGTAAGGGGGTCCCCAATATGATCTATAATAGACTTATCTACCTCTGTTTCATCTCCGGTAACATTAAGACGAACTTCCTTGTCTGCCCGTCTTGAGACATCTCTAACCACACGGGACATCTTTGAGAATGTATACTTTAACGGGAGTAGCCTCAGGCTCATGACCTGATCCTGAATATTTTTGGTAAGCTTATCGACCTGGGATACGTTTTTCTCTAACCTGCCATCAGCTAAGTTACTCATGGCTTCGTCTTGACTAACAAGGGCCTGTGCGATAACAAGCTCGCCAACCATTTCCATTAATGCATCTAGTCGTTCAGCATCAATTTTTAAAGATGCCTGTCCCTGAGTAGGTTGAATATTATCCTGATTTATTCTATTGGGTGTATCGACAGTGGGAGAATCCTTGGAATATGAAGATACCAAATTATCCGGGACCGAGTTAAATTTACCTATATACTCACGAATACTCTCAACCCCGTGAATAAGTTTTACGGCTATATCGGCTGTAAGCTTAAGCTCTCCAGAGCGTAATTCATCACATATCATCTCCAACGGTTCGGATATCGTCGTAAGCTCAGTCAGACCCAATATGCCTGAGTCACCATGAATATTATGAAAGAATCTAAACAAGTCATTCAGCTCATCTTCCTTCGCATTCTTTGGTTTTTTCTTTATCTTCTTTATAAGTTTTTCAATATAATCAGCTCTGTCTTTTAACTCATTCAAATGTTCGGCAGATTGCAACTTGAGTTTCTCCTCAATACTCATGCTGCTGTCATCCGGGGTCATAGTTTCATCAATATACTCGGAGCCTTCTTCAGAAGACTCAAGCCAGAACGGATCCAGCTCAACATCAAAATGTTCACTAAGCTCAGCGGGCGATATCTGATGAACATTGATCTCTCCATTCTCCAGGACAAATTCATAAATTTCTACTATATTGCTACGGCTAAGATCCGGTGAGGAGAAGATAACTTTGATGTCATTTATATAAAAATCGGCGGGGTTAAACTCATTAAGGTCCGGAACCGACCCGGAGTTACTTCTCACCGCGCATATGGTTCCGTTATCCTTTAAAATCCTTAATGATGTGAGGGGGTCTATGGCTTGTCTGAAAACATCAATATCAAACTTAATAGAAATGGAGTACAGCCTCTCTCCAGCATCTGCTTTCTTCTTTACAATGTCCTTTTCGCTCTCTGTCAGCTCATTTATAAACTCAACAGACAGCGGTATGTCCAGCGCATCAGGTGCCTCCTGAACTATCCCTTGATTATCACCCCAATCTTCAGGTAGAAACTGCCTTATAACCTCTTCAACATCATAAAAAACAGAGTGAGGAAGCTCTTCGCCGTGCTGAAGTTTCCCCAAGACATCACGCGTAACATCTACGGATTTGAAGAGAGCGTCAATTATCTCAGGGGTGGGATGATCGTCAATACCTCTAAGATGGTCAAGGAGGTCCTCCTTTATATGAGTAAACTTTTCAAGCGGCTCAAACTCAATTGCGCCCATGGAACCCTTTAGAGTATGAACATGACGAAATATAGTATGGAGGGTCTCCTTATTTCCGGGGTTACGCTCAAGCTCCACGAGCAGCCCGTCAAGGGTGTCCAGAATTTCGTTACCTTCTTCAAAGGTGATCTCTTTTAATTTATCAAGCTCAGTCATAATAATATACCGCCGCATTAAAGGCTGAAGTTATTTTTGATCAAATTGCTTACTTGTAAGTAAAATAAAGAAATTTACTACTGCACTACTTTCTTAACGACACTTAAAAGCTGGTCGGGCTTGATCGGCTTAACGAGCCAGCCAGTTGCGCCGGCTTTCTTTCCTTCTTCTTTTTTCTGTGCTTGACTTTCAGTTGTAAGGATAATTATTGGTGTAAAACCATAATCCGGAAGTTTTCTTATCTCACCGGTAAGTGTTACCCCATCCATATTAGGCATGTTAACGTCTGTTATTATTATCGAGTACCTGTCTTTCTTCTTAAGTTTCGACAAAGCATCTACACCATCCTTTGCCGTCTCTACCTCATATCCGTGTGCCTCAAGCACCAGGGATATTGCCGTAAGTACAACTGACGAATCATCTACTGCTAAGATCTTTTCTGCCATTTTTTTCACCTCCATATAAAAATTATTTATTGAACAAACAACACTACTATTACGATCCTTCCTATTTTTTTGCATAGGCTTAGGTCGAATACTTTAATTTGACTGCATAAATCGAATGTATAGTGTTTTTTTATTGCGAGTAAATACGGCCAGAGAATATAAAACTCATAGGTTCACAGGAATTGAACAACATACTAATGAAGAGTAACGTTGTAGCTCTGGCTGTAGATTTCAAAAAAACGCTAGTTGAGAGAGACACCAAGTGTCTCAAAGTCACTTTTGACCTCTTTAGAAACAGTCCCCTTTTTAATGTTTAACCCTTTTTTAAAGCTCTTCTGTGCGCTCAGTATCACCTGTATCGCGGGTGTTGATATAGTCTTTACCTTTGATAAGCTGATCGTAAGCGAGTCTTTACCGTCATCAAAAAACTTTTTAATTGCCTTATGGAGCTCCAATGCACCATAAATGTCTACTTTATCGCTCTTTACGGTAATCGACATCTTATTTACGCTCATTTCCATTATCTTGCTGAGATCCCCTTAATAATGATTGTTATAATTGAGTATAGCACGAAAATAATTTTTGTGTTTAAAGTGCTGATTTTTTAATATAATGCTAGTTTCGACAGCTATAAACACCAACTATCAAGTGACAAATAACTCATTTTTGACAGTTGTTCTAGTTCTGCCCATATATTACTACATGCTATAAACATGTCAAGTACATAATTACTACAACCCGTTGCTTTACTGATCGATAACCTGATATATGCTCATTGTATGCAACTCAAGGACAGTTTTACCCCATTTGACAGTAGCTAATTCGACTTACTGAAAAAAAAATCCATACTTTGATTGACAAAATACTTTTTAATTGTTAAATTGCCTTTCCGAGTTAGTAGTACTTAACGGTCCCATCGTCTAGTGGCCTAGGACATCGCCCTCTCACGGCGAGAACGGGGGTTCGACTCCCCCTGGGATCACCAATTTTCAAGAATCAGCGCTTTCGAGCTCACATTTATACACCCAACATAAAAAGGC
>DAOVXI010000168.1 GCA_030636245.1 Deltaproteobacteria bacterium | reverse complement strand
TGCTTTTCATTTTCTTCTTTTCATATTTTATTATTTATCCTACGACTGCTTCGGCTTTGCCTGAGTACTCTGCAAGGACCGACCAGGGCTGCATGTCCTGCCATGCAACATCTCAGGGAGGAGCGCTGAGCGAGAAGGGGCTTGAGTACGCTGCTTCCGGTTATGTCTGGCCCCCTCAGGGCGGATACCGCGTGCTCGGTCCCGTGAAGAAGTCTGCTAGGTTTGCAATCGGTGCCTTCCACATACTTGCCGCTTTTATGTGGTTCGGTACGATACTATATGTGCACATACTCCTTAAACCGGGTTATGCTTCCAAGGGGCTTCCGCGGGGAGAGGTCTTTCTCGGGCTTTTGTCAATGACTGTGGTCGGAGTGACCGGAGTGCTGCTTACTGTATCAAGGATAAAGTCCCTGGATGTGCTTTACACCACTCCTTGGGGCGGACTGCTGCTTGCAAAGATGGTTATTTATGCGGTTATGGTACTATCCGCGGTTGTTATCGTGACCATTGTGGGGCCAAAACTCAGGCGCGGTTTCAGGGGGAGAAAAGTGCCCGCCGACAGTGTATTCGGGGTTGAGACGCTTGCCGGTTTTGACGGCAAGGAGGGCAGGCCCGCATATATCGCGTATAAGGGAAAGGTCTACGACGTAAGCGGACTTTCTTTCTGGAAGGATGGTGGGCATATGAAACTTCACACTTCCGGGCAGGACCTCACATCCGCTCTCTCTCGTGCCCCTCACGGCGAGGGAAAGTTGGCATCGCTGCGTGTCGTCGGCACTTACGATAACACGTTAACCCCACCCAAGACCGCTGCGCAGAAGGCCTTCTACTTTGTTGCGTACATGAACCTTGCGCTGGTATTTGTGGTGCTCTTCATCGTAGCAGCGTGGCGATGGGGCATATAGTAAGGTCTTGTAGGGTTGTTGTACCTATCGAATAATAAATCCTACTAAAGAATTATGCGACTTGACGTCATCTCCATTGTGGCGTAATTGTGACGTAAAAGAATGTACTAGATGTAAAAGATTTGTAGGATGGACTGTTCCATGCCAAAGTAACCGCGTCTAAAACCTCCTGCCAGCCTTGATTGCCATTAAAACAACCTTGTGATATGATTTGAGGAATACTCACTCTGTTTTCCCAGCTGAAAATTTAAAGGTATAAATGAAAGTTGACGATGAAACTTGCTCTCAACCATAAGGACCTTCTGCCTTTTATCGAGTTCCTCGGCAAGGACCACGCGCTGGTCGCGCCCGTTGAAGATAGCGGCCGCTACATCTTCCGGAGCTTGGAAGACACAGCTGATATAACCACAGAGTACAAGCAGACCCCTCTTCCACCGGTAAAGTTTATCTACCCGGATAAGGAGCCTATCTTAAAGTTCGACCTTTCTGATGATAAGCACGCCGAATCAGTCATTGAAGCTCCCAGCCAAGCCCTATTGCTGCTGCGCCCCTGCGACATAAACGCCATTAGCATAATGGATGAGGTTCTCTCCGAAGAGCCCTCGGATTTGAATTATATTGAGCGCAGAAAGAACACCCTTATAGTTGGCTTTGAATGCGCCACGCCCTGCAGGGAGAATGCACTGTGCTTCGACAAAGGCACCCATAACGCCAAGAGCGGCTTTGATATATATCTAACCGAGATCAATGGGAAGTACTTCGCGGAGGTGAACGGAGAAAAAGGAGAAAAAGTAGCCGAGGCTTCCGGATTTTTCAATAGGGCACTGAGTGAAGACAGGGTCGCCCTTGATAATAGGAGAATAGAAAGAGAGGAAAAATTCGAAGAGGTCCTCTCGGGCAACACGGATGAACTATCCACGCTTCTTGAGGGGGCTTACGACAATGAGCTTTGGGAAAAGAGCTCTAAAAAATGCGTCTCCTGTGGCGCCTGCAACATAGTGTGTCCCACGTGCTACTGCTATGACGTAACGGACGAGGTGGATATAACTACAAACCACTGCACACGCACACGCCACTGGGACGGCTGCCAATTAAGGAACTTTACGAGTGTCGCAACAGGCGAGACCTTCAGGAAGAGCAAAAGCGCTAGGCTTCGTCACCGTGTACTTAAAAAAGAAGTTTACCTTAAAGAAAGGTTTGGCAGGAGCGGATGCGTTGGGTGCGGCAGATGCATTGATCACTGCATGGCCAAGATAAGCATAATTGATATCTATAACGACGTTTTTGAGGATAAGGGTCAGAACTGAGGATGACAATAAAAGATAAACACAGGTTAAGGCTCCCCTTCTCCGCCATAGTGGAAAAAGTGGAAGAACTCGATGAGCATCATAAACTTTTTACCATAAATGTCGAAGAGAACCTCTTGAAATACAAGCCCGGTCAGTTCGTCATGGTAGGGCTTCCCGGCATAGGTGAGGCTCCGATATCCATAACCTCCGCGCCCCTTAGCAGTAACGACTCGATCAAGCTCTGCATAAGGTCGGTCGGCCGATTGACAGAAGCGCTCCACTCGACAGAGGCAGGAAGCAGAGTCACCGTACGCGGCCCCTTTGGTAACGGTTTTGATATGGAAAAGTTTAGGGGCAAGGACGTAGTTATTGTCGCCGCCGGGCTCGGGCTTGCGCCCTTAAGATCCTTGATAGATACCATAAGAACAGATAAGCGCAGGTACGGTAATGTAGTGCTCCTTATAGGGGCAAGGAACCCTGCGTCACTTCTATATAAGGATATAATAGAAGAGTGGCGGAAAGAGGGCAAGATAGACGTGCGGATAACAGTGGATGTTGCCGAGAGCGGCTGGGATGGTCACGTCGGCGTTATAACGACCCTCTTTAAGGAAGATCTCTACATAGATCCAACGGAAGCAATCGCCGCTGTCGTAGGACCTCCGGTCGTATACAGGTTCGTAATAGATGAGCTTCTTAGGCTCGGGCTCTTTGAAAGGAACATATTTCTCTCGCTTGAGCGCAGGATGCGGTGCGGCCTGGGAAAATGCGGCCACTGTCAGATAAACGGTTTGTACCTATGCCAGGACGGCCCGGTCCTTTCCTACCATGATGTGCGTAAGCTGAAGGAGGCCATATAGATGGCACCCTCTAAAATAAAGCCCAAGGCAAAACCAAAGGTAGGTGTATTCAGCTTCACAAGTTGCGAGGGCTGTCAGCTCCAGATACTGAACCTTGAGAAAGAGTTCCTGGATTTGCTTGAGTGTATCGAGATAGTGAACTTCAGGGAGGCGATGAGCGAGAAAGGCCAGGACTTTGAGGTGGCCTTTGTCGAGGGCTCCATCACAAGGGAAGAAGAGGTTATTGAAGTAAAGAAGATACGTTCTCAAGCCAAGGTCCTCGTAGCCATCGGTGCGTGCGCCCACCTTGGCGGGGTTAATAATCTAAAGCTCCTTCACCCGAAGGAAACATGGGTCTCTTCCGTTTACGGCAGGGATGATCTCTTTCAGGATACAATTGAAACCAAGCGCGTAAGCGATGTGGTCGAGGTAGATCATGTTATACCGGGCTGCCCCATAGATAAGGGTGAGTTCCTAAGGGTACTCTCCTCACTTCTCCTCGGCGCAAAGCCCGCACTTCCCGACCACCCTGTTTGCGTTGAATGCAGGAGCAAGGCTAACCCATGTATCATAGAGGAAGGCGGTTGGTGCCTGGGGCCTGTTAC
>DAOVXI010000045.1 GCA_030636245.1 Deltaproteobacteria bacterium | reverse complement strand
CGAGAGCCATGAAACTTGATTCTTCAGCGCTACTAAAGATAAGGCACAACCCCGGAAGCGTGGGGGCGATGATAAAGGCCGTCTCTGCGGAGCTATACAGCAAGAACAGTAAGGAGCTTGGCTCGGTAGAGACCTTCGGAGCGATAGAGGGTTTTAACGTAAAAGAGCTTGCAACACTCGCCGGTGTAACAGAAGCGGACATAAAGGCCATTGCCAAGAAACTTGGTGAGTCCAGGAGCGTAACGCTCTTTACCGGCACTGATCTTATGAGGTACAAAGAGGGTATACTCGCCTTAAGGCTGCTGCGGGATATGCTTTTAAGCCTTAAGAAAAAGGTGAATATACTTCCAATGCTGGACCGTGCCAATCAGAGGGGCGCCTGGGACATGGGGGTGCACCCGAACTTCGGCCCGGGCTTTGAAAAGACAGAGAAGGGGCTTGGAACGGAAGCCATGCTGGAAGCTGCCATGGAAGGTAACCTCGATACACTTTATGTCGTCGGCGAGGACATTGCGGGCTTGTTCCCCGATGCCACCTTCGCGGAGATCGCGCTAAGAAAAACAGGCTACCTTGTTGTCCAGGACAGCTTCATGACCGAGACCGCCAAGATGGCCGATCTTGTGCTTCCCTCAGGCGAGTTCACCGAGAAGCGCGGAACCTTAACGAATCAGGAGGGGCGTGTTCATAACATAGGCGCTCTTCTTTCACCTCCAGGGGAAGCGAGGACAGATCATGAGATATTCTATGAGCTGGGCTCTGCCCTGATAAACGGCTTTGAGGGCGAGGACGCGGAGAGCGTTTTTGAAAAGATAAAAAATAACATTAAGAGCTACTCCCATATAGATATGGATTTTTCTCAGAACGAAGAGAAGTGCGGCTGCATGATAACAAAGGGTAACGGTAATGAGCTTACGATGGGTACTCTTGTTGAAGAGACACACGAGTTAAAGGGCGGCGGATCATTTACTCTTATGACAGGAAACCACCTGCTTCACTCCGGAAGGCTCTCCTCCAACTCGGAGATACTCAACTCACTCTCCGGAGAGGCCACGGTCGAGATAAGCGCAGAGGACGGAGAAGGTCTTGGGGTCAGCCCCGGCGACAAGGTAGTAGTCTCGGGTAACGGTTTTGAAGCGACGGTATCCGTGAGGATAAAGAACGGAAGCAAGAGCGGGGTGGCATTCTTGCCGGAGCACTACACAAAAGCCCCTGCGAACAGGTTTTTAGAGCGTAACAGCGCAATGGCGCAGGTTACTATACGCCCGGCTTGACCGGGAAGGAGGCTGTGATGGTAGACGCAAAATTACTTCGTAACATAACATTCTTTGCCGAGCTTGATGACAAGGAGCTTGAGTGCATAGCAGGCGTTATGAAGCTTAAGGAGTTTAAGATCGGGGACACGGTCTTTAACGACAATGAAAAAGGCGAGGACATGTACATCATTAAGAAGGGCGAGGTCAAGGCATGTAAAACAGCGCCTGACGGAGAGCTCTTTACATTGACGCTCATGAAAGAGGGTGACATATTCGGCGAGATGAGCTTTCTGGACGGAAGACCTCATTCGGCGACGATAATCGCCATTGGTGATCTTGAGGTATTTGTCGTTAACCGTGACGACTTTGAAGGCATAGTCGAGACATCACCGTGGGCCGTCTATAAGTTCCTCCGTAATGTTGTTTTCAGCATTCACTCGATCGTGCGCGGCATGAACACCCGTTATGTTGAGATGATAAACTACATGTGGGGCCGTAAGAGATAAGGCCACCGAACCCGGGGATGTTTGTTAAGCGCAGAACGTGAATAGAAACTAAGAATAGCAGGACTATTTGAAAAGTTAAGTTGCAATGTACCACTTGAATAACAAAAGAACTACAGCCTGATTGTTTTGCGCATAACGAGAGTAAAGAATGCGGAATAGGAGAACCATTTAAAAGAAAATGTTTGAGTTAGCAGACATAACAACATTTATAGTGAGCATATCGGTCTTTCTGATATTGTTCGTGAAGGTATATGTTGTGGCAGCGGTACTGTTCAGCTTGCCCATTCCTTTAACGTGGATCGAGAGGAAGGTCGCCGGACACATCCAGGTGCGCCTCGGTCCTTTCACGGTCGGCCCGCACGGTATACTTCAGCCCATAGCCGATACGCTTAAGTCTTTTTCTAAAGAGGATGTTATCCCGGAGAAGGCCGATAGGCTGATCTTTATACTCGCGCCGCTAATAGCCCTCGTACCGGCGTGTATGGTCTTTGTCGCGATACCCTTCGGGGAGAGCGTTACCATACCTTACATAAATTATGAGCTGACGCTTTATATCGCGGATATGAATGTGGCGCTCCTTTATATCTTGGCTATCTCCGGACTTGGCATCTACGGAATAATCTTCGGCGGTTGGGCATCCAACAGTAAGTATGCTGTTCTTGGCGGACTCAGGAGCGCGGCACAGATGATCAGCTACGAGGTGGCTCTTAGCTTCGCGGCGATCGGTGTTGTAATGCTCTCGAATTCACTTAGCCTTGTTGAGATCGTAAAGAGTCAGGCCGGAGGCTTTTGGAACTGGAACCTGTTTTATCTGCCGGTCGGTCCTGTGTGGTTCATTATATTCATTATCGCGGGCATAGCGGAGATAAACAGGATCCCATTTGACCTTCCCGAGGATGAAGGTACTTTAGGTGCGGGCTTTAGTGTCGAGTACTCGGGCATGAAGTTCGCTTTCTTCCCGCTTGCCGAGTATATCGCCATGACGACGGTATCAATACTCGCCGTGCTTATGTTCCTTGGCGGCTGGAACACGCCTTTCCCGGGTGCGCCGGTAGTCCCGCCGATATTCTGGTTCGGGATTAAGGTACTTGCTTTCATATACTTCTTTATGTGGACAAGGTTTACTTTCCCGCGTTACAGGTACGACCAGCTCATGACCATCGGTTGGAAGATACTCATCCCGATATGTCTGGTTAACCTTCTCGTGACAGGGTTTATGAGGATACTTTTATAGGTGAATAGTGGGTTGGGCTGATAAGGTTTCAGGTGATAGAGTGTTATCTTTGTGATAATAAAAGATTTTGTTAAAGAGTGGATTTGAGAGATATGAAAAAAGGTAGAAACGTATCAAGAAAAATAGAGGGCGGGTTGATCGGGCTCTTAAAGAAGATCTTTTTCATAGATCTTCTGACAGGCATGAGTGTCACCCTTGGTTATAACCTCGGTAAATCCATTACCATGCGTTATCCGCATGAAGAAAAATGGATACCGTATCCAAGGTTCAGGGGCGTGCACACGCTTAACCGTGACGATGAGGGCCGTGAGCTTTGTGTTGCCTGCGAGCTTTGTGTTGCGGCGTGTCCGACCGACTGCATAACAGTCGTGCCGGAGGAGGACCTGACCGGTCGCGGGATCGCCGACAGGGTGCCTAAGGTTTGGACGGTGAATCTTGTAAGGTGTCTTTTCTGTGGCTACTGCGAGGATGCGTGCCCGACGACAGCCGTCAGGCTTAGCCGTGATTACGAGCTTGCCACAACTGATTTTTCACGTACCGTAAGGAATCGTGACGAGCTTCTCCAGCCTCCGGCCATACCGGAGACGGTCAAGGGAGGCGTGGTTGTGGAGGCGCGCTACGACAAAAAGAACATGAAGGTCAGAGCCAACATGCTAAGACAAAAAGATTGGTGGAAAAGCAAACTTAACCTGGGCTGATGGGCTGACGGGGCTGCAGGGATGAAGGGCAGAGCTTTAGCGCGGTAAATGATTTTGATAAGAAGTGAATTTGAGAGAATGTAGCGTGAGTAGATGGCATTTAGTGATGCATGGCACATAGTTTAGTTTGATAAAGAAATTTGTTAGAAGGTGTAGATAAAAAAGATGGAACAGATATTTTTTATAGGATTTGCGGTTTTGGCGATTGTGAGCGCTCTTGCGGTCGTAAGCCTCCGTAACCCGGTGCACAGCGCGCTATGCCTAATGGTCTGCCTTTTTCAGGTGGCCTGCATATTCGTTCTTCTGCGCTCTCCGTTCCTGGCCGTGGTGCAGATATTTATCTATGTCGGCGCCGTAATGGTCCTGTTCCTATTTGTTGTTATGATCCTTGATATCAGGAAGGTCATGCTCGGCAGCCTTGTCGGTAAAAGGAGCGGCTTTGTTTACGCGATCATGCCTTTGGTGACCTTGGAGTTCCTGCTGGTCATCTTTAAAGGCGGGCTTGGTAAAGTCGCATCCAACATCCCTTCCGGTGAAGAGGTGAAGGTTGCGGTCATAGGTAAAGAACTTTTTACGAAGTACCTCTTTCCATTTGAGGTGGTCTCAATACTTTTACTCGTTGCCATGGTTGGCGCGATAGTCTTGGCAAAAGACAGGGATGAGGGTGCATAGCATGGTTCCTTTAAGCTGGTTCATAGGTCTTGCGGTGGTGCTCTTCATGATAGGCGCCGCGGGTGTGCTTACAAGAAAAAATATTATAATAATGCTTATGAGCGTTGAGCTGATGCTTAACAGCGTCAACATAAACCTTGTCGCCTTCGGTCACTATCACGGCGACTTGCGCGGGCAGATATTCGCGATATTCACCATAACGCTGGCCGCGGCCGAGGTTGCCGTTGCGCTTGGAATACTCATCTCGCTCGTTAAGCAAAGACGTATATTCAACTCTGACGAGCTCGACTCGATGAAAGGTTAATTTTTAAGAAAAGTGGATTGGTTATTTGACATAGCGTTCATCAGGGATCACATACTTAGTATCCTCATATTCCTGCCTCTCGTTGGCGCGGTCGTTCTGTTATTTATAAAGAATAACACGACCGTGAAATGGGTAACGCTCGGGGTAATGCTTCTGGACTTTCTTTTAAGCATCCCTCTCTTGCTTAACTTTGATAAGGCTACGCATGAGTTCCAGTTCGTTGAGGGGCCTGTCGATTGGATAGGGAGCTTAAATATTCAATACTACCTGGGCGTTGACGGCATAAGCGTTCTCTTCGTATTCCTCACGGCTCTTATCGGGTGGATATGCGTGCTCGCTTCATGGAAGAGCGTTGTGAAAAAGGTCAAAGGCTTCATGATGTGTCTGCTTATTATGCAGACAGCCATGATAGGTGTTTTCTGTTCCTTGGACTTTGTTCTCTTCTATCTTTTCTGGGAAGCCATGCTCATACCAATGTATCTCTTGGTAGGTGTCTGGGGCGGGCCGAGAAGGGTCTATGCCGCGATCAAGTTCTTCCTTTATACTCTAGCCGGAAGCATTCTTATGCTTATCGGAATAATAGCCCTGTACTATGCCGCGGACGGTACCTTCAGCATCCCGGACCTTATGGAGCATAAGTATACATTTGTTTTCCAGGCCGTTGTCTTCGCGGCGTTCTTCATAGCATTCGCCATCAAGGTTCCGATGTTCCCGTTCCACACATGGTTGCCGGACGCGCATGTTGAGGCGCCGACAGCGGGAAGTATTATACTGGCCGGTGTATTGCTTAAGATGGGCACGTACGGCTTGCTGCGTTTCTCTATGCCGATGTTCCCTGATGCGGCACAGTACTTTGCCGTGCCGATAATTATTTTATCCATTGTCGGTATAATCTATGGTGCGCTTCTTGCGCTCGCGCAGGAGGACATAAAGAAGCTTATCGCTTACTCTAGTGTCAGCCACATGGGCTTTATCACCTTCGCCTTGTTCCTTTTCAATAAGAACGGCATGGAGGGCGGCATCCTGCAGATGTTCAACCACGGAATAACCTCCGGCGCGCTCTTCCTCTGCGTTGGAATAATATATGAGAGAACACACTCAAGGCAGATCAGTGACTACGGCTGGATAATACGCCTTGTGCCGGCTTACGCTTTGTTCTTGTTCTTCTTCAGCCTTGCGTCACTGGGCTTTCCCGGGACCAACGGCTTTATCGGAGAGCTCTTGATACTCTTCGGAGCTTATGAATCGTGGGGGTATTACCTGATACCGCTTCTCGTTGGTGTAATACTCGGTGCTGCTTATATGCTTATCTTTTATAAGCGTGTCGGCTTCGGCAATGCAGACTCTCACCACGAACAGCCTGAGCCGAAGTGGAAGATATGGGACCTTGATCTTCGTGAGTACGTAGCGCTCAGTACTTTGATGATATTTGTTTTCTGGGTTGGTTTTCAGCCCATGCACTTTCTCGATATAATGCACGTTTCTGTTGAGCACCTAATAGGTCAGATAACAGGCGTGGCCGAGAGTGTCGAGTCAATAACCATCGCGGCCAATTAGGGGCCACTGCAATAAAAGAAAAAGAACGAGTTAGTTGTTAGGCGCAATAAAAAAATTAGAACTTGATATATGAGTTTCTATGTGCCACTGGAAGAGCAGAAGGGCAAAAGATTAATTGTTTGGTGCCCTAAATAATTTTGAAAATACGAGTGGAGTAACCATTTAATAAAATGATGATAGGGATAAACGACATACTGGCGATATTGCCTGAGTTGATAGTGGCAGGATCTGTTTGCGTGCTCTTGCTTGTGGACTTTCTCATAGGCAAGGAGAATAAGGCGCTCATGGGATACCTTTCGCTCGCCGTGATATTCGCCGCGGCGATCGCGACCTGGTCCATGACCCGCTCCGGTTCGCTTCCGGTGGATGCCTTCAACGGCATGATAAGCGTGGACAAGATAGCTGTGTTCTTTAAGGTGATATTCTTTATCGCTACAGCGCTGACCATTATGCTCTCGCTCTCATATATTAAGGATAAGAATATAAACCTTGGTGAGTATTACGCACTGCTTCTATTCTCGCTAACGGGAATGATGATAACCGCCTCAAGCTCTGATCTTTTGAGCATCTACCTGGGTATTGAGCTTATGAGCCTTCCGATCTATGCGCTTGTAGGTTTCAGGGTGCGTGACGGACGCGCGAACGAGGGCGCCATGAAGTACGTAATACTCGGCGCGTTCTCCTCGGCCGTTATGTTGTTTGGAATATCATTTATATACGGACTTACAGGCACGACCGAGATAAGCGGCATCGCAGAAGCGCTTAGGAGCGCGGACGCACAGCCGGCAGCCCTTGGTATCGCTATAGTAATGCTTGTCGCGGGCTTCGGGTTCAAGATAGCCGGCGTGCCTTTCCACATGTGGGCACCTGACGCTTATGAGGCCGCGCCGACCCCGATAACCGCTTTTATGAGCGTGGCTGCAAAGACCGCGGCCTTTGTTGTTTTTGTTCGTGTCTTTGTCGACGGCTTTGCACCGATCGTCGAGCAGTGGCAGCTTATCTTAACCGTTCTCGCGATACTCAGTATGCTTGTGGGTAACACCGTGGCGATCGCACAGACGAACATCAAGCGTATGCTTGCCTACTCCAGCATCGGTCACGGCGGTTATGCCCTGCTTGGTATAATAGCAGCAACGCCGGAGGGTACGAGTAGTGTTATGTTCTACCTGCTTGTCTACGCCTTCATGAACCTCGGTATATTCGGCGTTATAGTAATGATGAACAGGGATAAAAGCGGAGGGGAGCTTATAACCGATTACACGGGGCTTGCGAAAAAGAACGGCGCTTTGGCGCTGGTTATGCTTATCTTCCTCTTTAGCCTTGCGGGCATTCCGCCTACGGCTGGTTTTATGGGCAAGTTCTATGTCTTCATGGCCCTTATTAACGAGGGCATGGTATGGCTCGCGGTCGTAGCTGTCATCTTCAGTGCGGTGGCTGCCTACTTCTATATCAGGGTCATAATGCTTATGTACATGAAAGAGCCGGAGAGGGAGTTCAGCTATGCGCGTCCCTTGTCCGTGCTTATTGTTATAACGATATCTTTAATAGCGGTAATACTTCTCGGGGTATTGCCCGATAGAATAATCGAGTTAGCCGAAAAGGCAGTGGGGATACTTTAAAGTAAAATGGAAACACTAATATCCATAAAGCCGTTCCTTGCGATAATCACCGCATCGCTTGCCGTGATACTTGTTGTTGCGTCCCGCAAGTCGCCGAACATAAGGGAGTTCTGGAGCTTTCTCGCGGGTGTAGTTACCTTCTTGATCGTCGCCTCGATGATCCCATCGGTCTTGAGCGGCGTGAATCTGGAGTACACCGTATTTCAGGTGCTGCCCGGTATAGAGCTTAAGTTCCGTGCCGACCCGCTTGGACTTTTCTTCGCAGTAACGGCTTCATTCCTTTGGATCATTACGACCGCGTACTCCATCGGATATATGAGGAGCGAGAAGGAACACGCACAGCCGCGCTACTACGCCTGCTTTGCCATAGCCGTTGCAAGCGCCATAGGTGTGGCGTTCTCCGCTAACCTCTTTACGCTTTATCTTTTCTACGAGATACTGAGTATCAGCACCTACCCGCTTGTCGCGCATCATGAGGACAAGGCCGCGTGGGAGGGAGCCAGGAAGTACACGGTCTATCTCGTCGGACTTTCAAAGACCTTCCTCCTGGCCGGAGTTGTCATGACATACATGATAACCGGAACGCTGGACTTTCAGGTCGGGGGTATATTCACAACAGATATGCCGTCAATGCTCGTGACCGCTACATACATATTTATCCTGATAGGACTTGCAAAGGCCGGCATGATGCCGTTCCATAACTGGCTGCCTTCCGCCATGGTCGCTCCTACCCCTGTCAGCGGACTTCTGCACGCGGTTGCCGTTGTTAAGGTCGGTGTCTTCTCCGTTGTCAGGATAATGCTGCACCTGTTCGGAATAGATGTATTGAGCGAGTTTGGCCTTGGTCTCATAACAGCCTACTTCGCTTCATTCACGATAATTACCGCTTCCATAATAGCGCTTACGAAGAACGACCTTAAGGCGAGGCTTGCCTACTCTACCGTTAGCCAGCTCTCATACATAATCCTGGGTGTGGCCATGCTAACGCCTGCGGCGATGACAGGCGGAGTGCTGCACATAGCTAACCACGCATTCAGTAAGATAACGCTCTTCTTCTGTGCCGGCTCCATATATGTTGCCTCTCACATCAAGAAGATAGATCAGTTGGACGGCATAGGGCGAAAGATGCCCTTTACCATGGTGGCATTTACCATAGGTGCGCTCTCCATGATAGGTGTGCCTATATTCGCGGGCTTTACCAGTAAGTGGTTCATGGCCGTGGGCTCGCTTGAGCTTGGCTCTACCGTGCTTATGCTGGTACTCATGACAAGTACTGTTCTGAACGCCGCGTACTTCTTGCCGATCGTATTCAGGGCGTTCTTTAAGAAGCCGAGCACCTCGGAGAGTTTCCAGAAGATAAAAGAGGCGCCGCTCTTTGTTGTTGTGCCGCTCTCGATAACAGCTGCGATAACGGTGATCATAGGCATATGGCCGGACTTTTTCCTAAGCATTGTGGATATGATATTTAAGGCAGAGTTATGAAAATTTTGAAGATAATATTTATTATTGTGCTCATCGGGCTTGTCGTGGCGGATTACTTTATCCATCCACATCATCCGCACTTTTTCTGGGATGAGATACCCGGGGTGCACGCTCTTATCGGTATAGTCGCGGCGTTGGTATTTGTTTATCTTTCAAAGGTGCTCGGCGGACTCTTTATTCAGCAGAGGGAAGATTATTATGAACGTAACAAAAAAGGCGAGGACAGGAGAATATGATGCCTGAGTGGATACATCCGGCGGCAGTACTGATACTTGGCGCTATACTCGTGCCCATCTTCAGAGGTGTGGTGAAGAAGGTATATCTGCTTCTTCTGCCTCTCATCGCTCTCTACCTTGTCTATGACATGGGCATCGGGACTTTTGGTGTAACCGAGCTTCTGGGCTTTGAGGTAACCTTTGGGCGTGCCGATAAGCTGAGCCTTCTTTTTGGTTTTATTTTCTCTATCGCGGCATTCATCTCCATGTTGTACGCGCTGAACGTCAAGGAGGACGGGCACCATATGGCGTCCCTGGTATACGCGGGCGGCGCGCTCGGAGTAACCTTTGCCGGCGACTTCATAACGCTCTTTATATTCTGGGAGATAATGGCCTTCTCCTCGGTCTTCCTTATCCTTTATAACAAAACAAAGGAAAGCTACGCTGCGGCTT